>CAWESJ010000305.1:0-3569 GCA_963811015.1 uncultured Alphaproteobacteria bacterium
CGAACGGAGCCACCAGCAGGGGCACTACGATTGCTCTCCGCAAGTCCCGGGAGCGCCCGATGCACGTCTCGACCCACAAGCTTTTCCTCCCCATTTTTGCCTCGTCGGCGCCCGCGCCAAAGCCAAATGCCGAACCGACGGAATTTGCCGAGATGGCGGGCGTCGCCGAGGATCTCAAGATCGGCGGAAGGCGAAGCCGCCTCGCTCAAGGAACCCGACAAAGGAAGCCTCGCGACGGCGAAAAAGAAAGCGCCGCATCCGAGTCCGCCGAAACTTGCGCTTCCATGATCGCTGTGTCCTCGCCCTCGACAATCGCCTCCTTTGATTTCACGCGGCTCGCCGGAGCAAGCGCGGACTTGGATCCGGCTTCACGCGATGACTCGACAAAACGTCCGCCTCAAAAACATCCGGGGGAAGAGCCTTCCCTTGACCATTTGTTGAGCCTTGTAAGGTCGGCCGAATAGCGGCGGAGGCGCGTTTCGAGTTCATCATGGGCTCAGACCTTGGCGTGCGGATGCGACGCGCCTCCATAAAGCCGATTTCCCTAAGGCGGTTCGCGAGCGAAAGCGTATCCAGGCTCCTGATGGGCAAGGTGGCGAAACGTTACATTGAACGCCCGCTCCTTTTCTATATCCGCACCCTCGACAGCCGCTGGATCTTCAATGCCCCCAATGCGCCGTCATCGGCTGGCCCGGCCAAACGGGACAGGTTTCGCCGGCTGCGCCGTCGGAGACGGTGAACACGAAATCCATTCTCGGCGCGCCCGGCGCGGCGAATTCTTCCCAGCTTTTCGAGCGCAGCCCATCTGTCGGATAGTCATAGGCCGCAAGCGTTTTCAGGGCGAGCGGATTTACGCCGCCTTTTGGCCGGCTTGCTTGAGCTGACTGAGGTGGAAAGACAAAGTTGCCGAGGGCAGAGCGAGCCGCTCTCCGATCCGTCCGGCGGGCATGCCCTCCGGGCTCGCCTGCACCAGCAGGCGGAATATATCGAGACGCGACTCCTAAGCGAGCGCGGCGATGGCGGGCATCTTTTCCATATTTCCAAATCTATGGAAATTTCAAGCCCCGCCAAGCCTCGGAGATTTTCCATCGGCGCCCGGCATTGCGCGGCGAGCCTGGTCGAACGAGGCCAGCGGCTCTTCCCTCGCCGGGCGGGGGCTGTTACGCTCCGCCATCAAGCCAGGGACGGCCGATCATGTCTCTCACACGCCTCGCCGCAGCCTTATCGCCCAAGCTCCTCGGCCTGTTGCGAATCGTCTCCGCCCTATTGCTGCTCCAGCATGCGTCGGCCAAGCTGTTCGGCTTCCCGCATGTTCCCGCTTTCGACAATCTGAAGCTTCTGTCGCTGCTGGGGTTCGCGGGCGTCCTGGAGCTCGTCGGCGGCGCTTTTCTTTTGCTCGGCGCATACACCCGCCCCGTCGCCTTCATCCTGTCCGGCGAGATGGCCTTCGCCTATTTTCTCGCCCATGCGAGCAAAAGCTTCTTTCCCGCCCTCAACCAGGGGGAGCTCGCAGTGCTGTTTTGTTTTATTTTTCTCTATCTCTCAGCCGCCGGCGGCGGCGCATGGAGCCTGAGGGATTAAGGCGCACTGAGGCGGGCGGGGGCCGTACAGCGTCACTTCCCTGCACGGCGGCGACGCTTCCGCCATGCTGGTCGACGGATCCTGCGGCTTTGTCGCCCGCCCCGAGAAATGGGCGGTGTCGAGTTCGCTTGCGACCGCCTTGAAGGCCGACACAAGGCCGGCCGTCGGCAGGTTCGACAAGGCGTCCGGGATGATGCGCGCCGCCTGGCGCAATCCGGTAAGCGCCTGCCCGAGGACGGATGGCGTCGGCGCGCTGGCCGTCGCGGCGTCGCCGGTCAGGGTCGCCAGATTCGAATGATCGAGCCGGGCTGGCGCCACCGTCGCCTGCAGCGGCTCGCCCGCCTCGGCGGGGGTCGCGCGCGGCCCCGGCGCCTGGCGCCCGCCATCGGCATAGGCGAGAACGCCGGTCGGAACGCTTGCCTGGTCCTTCGGCCCCTGCGTGATCACGACGGGAAGGCTCGCGGCCCGCGCAAGCTGTGCGCTTCCGCTCGCGGCGAGGGCCGCGCCGCCGAGCGCGTCGGTCTTCGCGCCCGCCGGCTTGGCGGTGGCGTCGCCGCGATCATGCGCTGAAAGGGTAGCGACGCGCGTGAGGCCCTCGGGCCGCGCGGGCGGCATTGGCGCGTTGGCGACAGCTGCGAGCGCGAGCGGACGCAGAGGCGGCGTCGGCGCCGCAGAAGCCAACCATCCCTTTTTCGCTTTGTCCTTGCCGAGGCTTCCCGTGGCGACGTCATTATCATCGACGGAGCCGCGCGGGTCATGCGCCCCCGGCGCCGACTGAGACTTGCGACGATCGTCCGGCCTGCGTTCGCCGCCTGATCCGGCGCGTCGGCGGAGGAGGCCGCGGCGGCGCCCTTCGCCGGCGCGCCATGACGGCTGTCGCCGCCGGCTTGGCCGCCGGCGATTTGGGCGCTGTCGCCTTGACCATTGTTGATTTGGCCGTGGCTTCGGATCGCTGCGGACCGGCTCCGCCGAGCGCCGCCACGCGCGTGTTGTGGTCGCGCCGCGACCCAGCGCTGCGAATGACTTCGGCGTCTTCGTCCTGGTCGCGATCGTGGTCGTGATTGCCGAACAGCCAGGCGAAGAAATTTCCGCCGCTCGACGGCGGCGCGTCGGTTGCGATGCCGCCGCGCGCGGCGATCTCGGCCCGCGCCTCTTCATAGCGCGGGAGGGTTCGCCCATTCGAAGCGAGATGGACCGTCTTCCCGTCCGGGAAGAGCCTGGCCAGCTGATCATAGCTCATGCGCGGCCAATGGCGCACATTGCCTACATCGAGATGAACGAAATTCGCGCTGCCGTAATAGCCTACGCCGCCTCTCTGCAGGCGCATCCCGATCTCGCGAATTTTCTCCATCGACATGCCGGGCATCGTCGTATCCATGGCTTTGCCGAGGATATGTTGCGAATGTTCGGCGACCGCGTGGGAGCGCCGGCGCAGCATGGCGTTGGTTTCCGGAGACCGATAGGCGGAAACGACGACGACCGGCTCATTGGCGCCGGCCGAACGATACACTTCCCAGACAACATCGAAGAGACGCGGATCCATCTTGGTCCGGTCGTTGTTCCGCCAGTCGCGAAGGAACCAATTGAGCTTCTCGAGAACGGCCGGATCATAGGCTCCATTGACGCGGAACGTGGCGTCGATCGATTCGCCCGTATGCGAATGATAAAGGCTCAGCGTCCGCGTGTCGCCATTGGCGATCGCGGTTTCCGTGGAGGACGGGAGAAAGATGCTGAGCGCAAACGCGCCGGCGTAAGCCGCGGCGGCGAGAAGCCGGCGCTCGTTGAAAGCCATGTAGACGCGGGGTTGTCGCAAACCAAAACTCGCAGATGTAGGGTTCGCCGCGTTCGTCGCGGAACGGTTAACGGCGAAAGCCGCATTTGTAGCAAGAAGGCTCTTACGTCTCGACCGGTTAATGTCCCGTAACATGGCCGTCCATGCCCCTCACACGAGATCGCCGCCAAATCCGGAATTTTGCGACCTGTCAGCT
>CAWESJ010000306.1:0-6323 GCA_963811015.1 uncultured Alphaproteobacteria bacterium
TCCGCGTCGCGCGTGATCAAGTTTGTCAGCAACATAGGTGCAAGCCATTTACTCCGATACGCGCGCGGAAGCGAATTGCGAGATTATTGCGTTCAAAGGCCCGTCCATCCCATGTTTCGGCGGCTTCCGCCATCTCACGTGCGGTTCGGATCGATCCAGCCGATATTTCCGTCGGGACGGCGATAGACGATATTGGTCCGGCCGTCGAATGCGTGACGGAATACGACGACAGGGGCATTGGTCAAGTCCAGCTCCATCACGGCGTTCGAAACCGTCATTTCGCGGAACCCCGAGGCGGGTTCGGCGATAATCGCCGGATTGATCCCCGGCTGCGCCGGCTCGCCCGCCCCGTCCAGGGCGCCGTCGCCGGACGCCTCCGGGCGATCCCCCTCATCCTGGCCGCGCGCGCGTTGACCGATCAAGTCTTCCGCGCGCGCCGCCCCGTGATGGTCGGAGCGCCGCTTTCTGTGGCGCCGCACTCGTTTTTCGATCTTATCGGCGGCGCGATTGACGCTCTCATAGGGTTCGCGCGCCTTCGCATCGGCTTGCAGCGTGGCCCCCGAATTCAGATGCAAAGTGCAATCGGTGCGGTAGCCGGATCCTTCCGGCTCGATCGTGACATGGCCGATGATGGGACCCGCGCCATATTTTGAAACCGTCGCATCGATTCGCGCTTGGACATAGGCGCGAAGGGCTTCGCCAATGTCTAAATTCTTGCCTGAGACGCGCAAGGTCATCGCCCATCCTCCGCTTTCGGACCGCAGTGAAATCGCCGGTCGTCCCGCTTGCCGATGCTCGTCACAAAAGGGTTATGTGGCCGCCAACAGGGAGTCAATGGTTCGGTCAAAGGGCTGAAGAGGCGAACCCGCGTCTCCCCCAAGTTTTCGCTTGGGGGCGAGAACTCTGGCTTTTCCGATGATCGGATTTGGATATGTCCAGGGGGCGGCTGCGCGCAGTGATTGCACGTTGCGCGTCAGGGCGCCGTTGGACGGCGGTCCGCGCCAGAAATTCGCCATGCGCCAGGACGCGCGAACAGACATATTTGACCGAACCAATGATCGCCGCGGCGTTTCGGGACGATATTGCAAATATGTGAACGGGCCGAGGCCACATCAATGGGGCCGCCCCGATTTAGATTGAACCGCGCGGCGGAAAACATTTCGGGGCTGGTGGGGGAGGTAGGATTCGAACCTACGAAGGCGTAGCCAGCGGATTTACAGTCCGCCCCCTTTGCCGCTCGGGACACTCCCCCAAAGGCCCCGCGGACGGAGCGTTGGTGTGGCGCTTATGCGAAGGGCGCCTGCTCCTGTCAACCGAAAATCTCCGGCCTTGGAGACCGCCTGTCGAAGGCGCTATTGCAAGGACCGCGGCGGCGTGACAGGTACGAAGGCTTTTGCGCGACGCCGCCAGGATGCGGCAGACCAGGACGAAACACGCAGTGACGCGCGACGCATCGAAAGGCTCGAGACAAAAGACCGGCGCGTCAAACCGCAAGTCGCGCGCGCCAGAACCGACGCAGGCCGCCCAAGGGGCGCGCCGGAGCCTCGACTTCGCCGCGAGGGACCGGCAGGCGGCTCAGCCGGAGCAACGCGCTGCGGGACAAGCTTCAGCGCCGGCGTTTCGGCGGCCGGCGGGGGATCTCGTGGCGCTTTTCGGCTTTCATGCTGTGCGCGAGGCCTTGCGCTCTAACCACCGGAAGCTGCTCGATATTTATGCGACAAAAGCCGCGGCGGATCGGCTCGCCGGCGAAATCGCGGCGGCTGGCCTGCGCGCCCATATCGTCCAGGCCGAGGACCTCGCCCGCCGCCTTGGCGCGAACGCCGCGCATCAAGGCGTCATGCTTGAGGCGCGCCCGCTCGAGCCCATGGATCTCTCGGAGATTTCCTCGCGAAGCGGAATCGTTCTCGTGCTCGACCAGATCACCGATCCCCATAATGTCGGCGCGATCCTGCGGACGGCGGCGGCCTTTGGCGTCGACGCCCTGGTGACGACCGAGCGGCATGCGCCAGACATGGCCGGCGTCGTCGCAAAAGCGGCCTCCGGGGGCCTCGAACATGTCGCGGTCGTCAGCGTGGTCAATCTCGCCCGCGCGCTCCGGCAATTGGGCGAAATGGGCTATTTGCGGATCGGCCTCGACTCGGAGGCGCCCAGGCATTTGCCGATGCGGTCCTGACGCGTCCGGTCGCCCTCGTGCTCGGCGGCGAGGGCAAGGGGCTCCGCCGCCTCACCAAGGAAAATTGCGACAGGCTCGCGCGCCTCGACATGCCGGGTCCGATCAAGAGCCTCAATGTCTCCAACGCCTGCGCGGTGGCGCTGACCTTGGCGCAGGCGCTTGCGCCGGCATAATGCCGCGCCGCGGCCCCGATCAGGGCAAGGGTCCGCGCCAGCGGCCATAGGTCCAGGGCTTCAGCCGGCGCGCATGGGGCGGCAAAACCGGCGGAACCGGATCATAGCCGGCCGTGCCCCACGGATGGCACCGGCACAGGCGGGCGAGGCCCATGAAGCCGCCCGCCCAAAGCCCGTGCCGCGCGATCGCCTCGTCCATATAGGCCGAGCAGGTCGGCAAATGCCGGCAATGGGCTCCAACCAGCGCCGAGAACGTAAGCTGATAGGCGCGAATGGCGTAATGGGCGGCGGCGCGGCCGATATGGAAATTGCGCGGCATGGTCTCTTTGCGGTTGCGCCGACGATCCTGCGCGAGTGTGGCATATATGCACTGGCGGCGGGCGCTGCGCCAAGCCAAAATGGCGTCACAATTGATTGAGCCAGATCGAGGCGTCGAAGTGTCCCGCAGCGAAGTGTCCCGCATCAAAGATTTGCTTCTCGCGAGCCTCTTCGCATGCTGCTCTCCCGCCCTAGCCATCGCCGCGGATGTCACGCCTCCCCCCGCCGCCGCGCCGGCGCCCGGATGGCTGGTCACGGTCGGGCTCGGCCCCGAAGCGCTGACGGATTTCCCGGGCGCTCGGACCTATAGGATCTGGCCGACCGGAACCCTCGCCTGGCGCGGCCCGAACGATCCCCCGGCCTTTTCGGCGCCCGACGACGGCTTCGGCATCGCGCTTTTGGACCTCGGCTGGCTCAAGGCCGGCCCGGTCGGCCGCATCATTCCGCGACGCGGCCTGAGCAATGGCAATGGCAATTTCTACGGGCTCCCCAATGTCCATTGGACGGCGGAGCTTGGCGGCTTCGTCGAAGGCTGGATCTCCGAACATTTGCGCACCCGCCTCGAAATCCGGCAGGGCCTGAATGGCCATGACGGCCTCGACGCCGATGTCTCCATTGACGCCGTCGAGCGATTGGGCCCCTATACGTTCTCGATCGGCCCGCGCTTGGCGCTTGGAAATACGCGCTTTATGAGCGCCTATTTTTCCGTCACGCCGGCGGAAGCCTTGGCGAATGGCAAGGTCTATCCCTATCAGGCCTATGGCGGCGTGACCTCGCTCGGCGGGCTCGCCGCGCTCAAATACGACATTACGCCCGCCTGGAGCGCGACCGCGTTCGGCGGCTACAACCGGCTCGTCAACAGCGCCGCCGAGAGCCCGATCCCGAACCGGCTCGGCGCGCTGAACGATTTCAGCGGCGGCCTGATCATCGCCTATTCCTTCAATTTTGGCGGATTTTGACCAAAGCCGCAGGCGAAGACGTCGAAAAGGCGCTTATTCCGCCGCGGCGCGCGCCGCGCTTTCGATCTGGTTGACGCAATCGAGCGTGGCCTCGAAGGTGAGCAGGGTCGAAGTATGGCGCGCCTTGAAGTCGCGCACCGGCTCCAGCAGGGCGATCTCGGCCCATTTTCCGCTCGGCGGCGGGCCGTTCTCCTTCAGCATGGCGCGCACCTGGTCGCGCAGCGCGCGCAATTCCGATCCGCTAGAGCCTATGACATTGCGCGCCATGATCGACGCAGCGGCTTGACTGAGGGCGCAGGCCTTTACGTCATGGGCGAAGTCCACCACATTACCCTGGTCCATGACCAGATCGACGATGATCGTGGAGCCGCAGAGCTTGGAATGGAATTTCGCCGTCGCGTCGGGCGCAGCAAGCCGTCCAAGCCGTGGTATGTTCCCTGCTAGATCGAGGATCCGTTCGTTATAAATGTTCGTCAGCATGGCTTCGCCTAGAATAATCGTTCAGGTGACTGCGCTGCGCAGGTACTATATAGGAATGCAAGGATTGGCGCACGCGTTTTGGAACCTTTCCAGCCAATCCTTTCCGGACAAACGTCCGTCCGGTGCTCTCCCTCTCGGGAGAAAGGCCAGGGACGCTCATTCAAACAATTTGGAGGCGCCACATGGATGCCGTGGTTAAGTCCTTGCTCGAACGTCCTCAGCCTCAATCAAACCCTCAATCAAGCAATGAGCCTCTCGCGCGTCCCAGCCGCGAGGAGGCCGAAGCCGCCGTTCGCGTGCTTTTGCGCTGGACCGGAGACAATCCCGACCGCGAGGGGCTGCGCGACACGCCAAAGCGCGTCGTCAAGGCCTATGAGGAGTTTTTCTCGGGCTATCGAGGAAGACGCGACCGACGTCCTTGCGCGCGTCTTCGAGGAAGTGCACGGCTATGACGACATCGTGCTCGTGCGCGATATTCCGTTTTCGTCGCATTGCGAACATCACATGGTGCCTTTCTTCGGCAATGCGCATATCGCCTATTACCCGTCGGAGGACGGCGTCGTCGGCCTGTCGAAGCTCGCGCGATTGGTCGATGTCTTCGCCAAGCGCCTGCAGACGCAGGAGGCCTTGACGGCGCAGATCGTCGGCGCGATCGACCAGCATTTGCATCCGCGCGGCTGCGCCGTCATGCTCGAAGCCGAGCATATGTGCATGTCGATGCGCGGCGTGCGAAAGCACGGCGCCGAAACCATCACGACCCAGTTCACCGGCGTCTTTCGCGACGACCCGGCCGAGCAGGTTCGTTTTCTGACTCTGCTGCGCAACGGCAAGTAAACGCAATCCACGCCGCCCGCCGCGACCGAAAACCACCGAGGCCGGCTCCCGCCGGCTTCGCGCCTCGCATGCGGCGGGCGTCGATTTGGGTTTGCATGCGCATGTCTCGCCTTTGATCCATTGATCGCCCGCATCTCGGCTGGCCCCGCCGGCCGTCGCGAAAGAGCGCAAGGGACGAGGCGCGCAAGGGAAGGGTTGACGCAATGGACGCCTTTCACGCGATGGACGCCAATCAGGCGGAGGCCGCAAAGCGCGCGCTCGAGGAAGGGACGGCGTTTGCGCCGCGCTTCGACGCCGACGGGCTGATCGTCTGCGTGGCGAAAGCCGCGCGCGACGGCGAGGTCCTCATGCTCGCCTATATGAACGCCGAGGCGCTGCGCCTTACTCTCGAGACCGGCGTCGCCCATTATTGGTCGCGCTCGCGCAATCAACTTTGGCGTAAAGGAGACACGTCCGGACAAGTTCAGCGCGTCGTCGAAATCAGAACCGACTGCGACCAGGACGCCTTGCTCCTCACGGTCGAACCCGGCGGCGACGGCGGGGCGTGCCATACCGGCCGCCGCTCCTGCTTCTACCGCAAAGTGGCGGCGTTCGGCGGGGAGCCCCCCACACTTATCTTTGAATAGACGCAGGCGGTTCGGCGCCCGCGCAAAAGCCGTGATTGGCGGCCGGATCGCTCATCTTGCGGAGGAGGCGTCATTGAAAAAAGTCTATCTCGCCTATGCGCTCTTGCTGATCATTGTCGTCATGTTGCTGATCGCGGCCCTTGCGCCGGTAGGCTCAGCGAATATTTAATAATCGTGGACGACGCTTTGCGACGATGAGGGCTCAAGGCGACCGGGGCTCGCAAAGGCCCGGACCCGGCGTTTTCCGCCCGACCCGCCGCCGCCTTGATCGATGGGCTCAGGGATCGGTTCGCATATTTTGCGTTTTTGATTCGAACGCGCCGCGTTTTCGAGAATTGTCAACCGCCGGGGGGAATGATCCGGAGGTTTTTAAAGTGTTCCCGCTCGATGCTCTATCGCAGCTCGCCGCGCCTCGGCGCAGCGCTCCGCGGCGCCCTGCCCACGCAAGGAGCGAAGCTTTGAACCAAATCCAACCGGTTCCGCATAAGCGACTGGACGTTCCGGAGGGCGGCCACAAGCCCGCGCCGATCGCGCTCGACGACGGGCATCGGCGGCCCAAGATCGGGATCGCGCTTGGCGCCGGCGCGGCGCGCGGCTGGTCGCATATAGGCGTCCTGCTGGAGCTCGGCGAGCACGGCATCTATCCAGATGTCGTCGCCGGCACCTCGATCGGGGCGGTCGTCGGCGGCTGCTATGCCGCGAGCAAGCTCGACATGGTGGAAGCCTTCGCGCGCGGCCTCACCAAGAAGCGCGTCGTCAG
>CAWESJ010000307.1:0-3255 GCA_963811015.1 uncultured Alphaproteobacteria bacterium
GACTTATTGCTGACCTCGTCGACGCCTCGGACGAATCGCCAGTCGACGCGCGGGCGCTCGGCGCGCGGCCGGACGACCCAGCCTATCTCATATATACTTCGGGCTCGACCGGAACGCCGAAGGGAATCGTAATTTCCGGGCGCAACATCTGCCATTATCTGCGCGCCGCCAATGAGATCTTCCAATTTCGCGCGACCGACGTCGTCTTCCAGGGCGCGTCCGTGGCCTTCGACCTGTCCATGGAGGAGATCTGGCTGCCTTATCTCGCCGGCGCGGCGCTTTTTGTCGCGACCCCCGAGATCTTGGGCGAGGCCGAGAAGCTTCCCGACATTCTCGAAGCCAATCGCGTGACCGTGCTCGACACGGTCCCAACCCTGCTCGCCCTTTTGCCGCGCGACGTCTCGACCTTGCGTCTCATCATCCTCGGCGGCGAAGCCTGCCCGCCGGCTGTCGCCAATCGCTGGTGCAAGCCCGGGCGCAGGATCTTCAATTCCTATGGGCCGACGGAGGCGACGGTCGTTGCGACGGTCGCGGAAGTGCGTCCCGGCGCGCCCGTCACGATCGGGCGGCCGATCGCGAATTACAGCTGTTATGTCGTCGATGAAAGCCTGACCCTGGTCGGGACCAATGTCGAAGGCGAGCTTCTCATCGGCGGTCCCGGCGTCGCCAAGGGCTATTTGAGCCGCGATCAGCTCACCGCCGAGAAATTCATCGCCAATCCGTTTTTGGCCGGCGCCTCGGCGGATGATGCGCTCGATCCAATTTCATCGCTCCGGCGACGCGGTCGCAATCGACGCCAATGAGCGATCTCGTCTTTCATGGCCGGATCGACGATCAGGTCAAGATTTGCGGCTTTCGCGTCGAGCTCGGCGAGATCGAGGCGAAGCTCGCCGATCTTCCCAGCGTGTCGCAGGCCGCCGTGGTCCTGCGTAATGACGACGGGCTCGAGCAGCTCGTCGGCTTCATCGTCAAGGCCTCGGGCGCCGAGCTCGAGACGCGGGCCTTGCGCAACGACCTCCGCGCAAGCCTGCCCGCCTATATGGTGCCGGCGCGCTTCGAGCTCGTCGAGAGCCTGCCGCAGCTTTCCTCGGGCAAGGTCGATCGCAAGAGCCTGAAGCGCGTCGCTTTGACCGCGAGCGACGCTGGCGAAGCGCAGGAAGAACCGCGAACCGAGACCGAAGCCAAGCTGCTCGCCGCGGCGAAACGGGCGCTTCCGCCGCAGACTATTCCGCTCGACGCCGATTTCTTCACCGATCTCGGCGGCCATTCGCTGCTCGCCGCGCGATTCATTTCCTTTGTCCGCGAGACGCCCGCCCTGGCCCGCATCACTCTACAGGATGTCTATTCGGCGCGCTCGATTCGCGCGCTCGCCGAGCTTCTCGACGGCAAATGGGGACAGGGCGCGACTGAGGAGGATCTGAGCTTCGCGCCGCCGCCTTTGCTGCGGCGCTTCCTCTGCGGCCTCGCTCAGGCCGCGGCGCTGCCGGTCATTCTCGGGCTCGTGACCGCGCAATGGCTTGGCGTCTTCGTGAGCTATATGCTTCTCACCGGCGCCGACGCCAGCTTCGGCGAGGAAGTGGTCTCGCTCATCGGCGTCTATATGTGCATCAACATCGCGACCGTGGCCATAGCCATCGCCGCGAAATGGCTCGTGATCGGGCGCTTCAAGCCCGGCCGCTATCCTTTATGGGGCGTCTATTATTTCCGCTGGTGGCTGGTGAAGCGATTCCTCAGCCTCGTCCATGTCATTTGGTTTCAGGGCTCGCCGTTCACGCGGCTCTATCTCGCCGCGCTCGGCGCAAAGGTCGGGAAGGACACGATCTTCGGCGACATTGAAGCGGGCGCGGTCGACCTGATCACGATCGGCGAAGGCGTCAGCATCGGCGCGACGGCGAATTTCGCCAATGCGCGGGTCGAGGGAAACGAGCTCGTCATCGGTCCGATCGAAATTGGCGCCCACGCCCATATCGGCTCCTCCTGCGTGCTCGAGGAAGACGTGGTCATCGGCGAGGGCGCCGAGCTTGGCGACCTCACCTCGATCGGCGCGGGCGGACGCGTCGGGCGCTGGGACTCCTGGGACGGATCGCCTGGACGCAAGATCGGCGTCGTCGATCGCTCCGCCCTGGACGAACCGTCGAAGGCTTCGCCGGCGCGCCGCTTGGTCATGACGCTCATTTATGCGGCGCTCCTTCTGGCTATTCCGCCGCTTGGTTTGTTGCCGATTTTTCCCGCCTTCTGGGTGTTCGACCGGATCGACGATCTGATTGGCGTCGCCGACATCGACCGCACGATTTACATGGCCTCTATTCCAATCATGGCGTGGCCGACGGCTTTCGTGATGGTTCTGGTCACGGTCGGCTTCATCGCCGCGATCCGCTGGGTGGTCCTGCCGCGCGTACGCGCCGGGACCTATTCGGTGCATTCCTGGTTCTATCTCCGCAAATGGGCCGTCGCGCTCGCCACGGAAGTCACGCTGGAGACGCTTTCCTCGCTTTTTGCGACGATTTACATGCGCGCCTGGTATCGGTTGATGGGCGCGAAAATCGGCAAGGACGCGGAGATTTCGACCAATCTGTCCGGCCGCTACGATCTCGTCGAAATCGGCGAGAAATGCTTCATCGCCGACGAAGTGATCCTCGGCGACGAGGAGATCCGCAACGGCTGGATGTATCTCAAGGGCGTCAAGACCGGCCCGCGGGTTTTCGTCGGAAATAGCGCGGTGGTGCCGACCGGCTCCGTCATCCCGGCCAATGCGCTGATCGGCATCAAGTCGAAGCCGCCCGCCAATCATCTGATGAGCGAGGGCGACACCTGGTTCGGCTCGCCGCCGATCAAGCTGCCGGTCCGGCAGAAATTCGACGTCGGCGGCGCAAACTGGACCTATGAGGCCCCGGCCTGGAAGAAATTCGCGCGCGGCTGTTTCGAGGCGGTGACGATTTCGCTGCCGACCATGTTGTTCATCACTTTCGGAACCTGGGCGGTGGAATGGTTCGGCGGAAGCGTGCTCGAAGGACGCTATTTCGAGCTGCTCGCGCTTTTCACGATCGCCTCGATCGCCATTTGCTTCGCCCTGACCTTTGTCGTCATCGTCATGAAATGGGTGACCATGGGCCGTTATGAGCCTTTGGTGCGGCCGATGTGGTCCTGGTGGGCGATGCGGACCGAGGCGGTCGCGGTGATTTATTGGGGGAGGCCGGAAAGGTGCTGCTCGACCATTGAGCAATACGTAACGAGAAGTTGAAGCAAGGATACAGA
>CAWESJ010000308.1:0-5738 GCA_963811015.1 uncultured Alphaproteobacteria bacterium
CTTTGTACGCCTCGACTTACGTTACGTATTGCTCTTGGAAGCCGGGGGGGAATCCGCCCACCTTTGTCATGAGGTCTTTGATCCCGGCGACCTCGTACGGGTTGGCCACCCTTGATGGCGGTCTCGTGGAGTCGAAGCAGGAGAGCAGCTCATGGGTGAGCGCCGGGGTGAAATAGCCCAGAGCACCGCCTGCATCGACATCGTCGGTGACGATTTCGGTCACCGGCAATCCGAGGCCAACAAGGCGCATGTCGATCCGCCGATGGGGCTTGACCTTTGCCGTCCCGAATGCGGGCGAGTCGGTCTGGCTGTTGGTGTAAAACCCCATCGGGACGATCTCGCCCACGTGAAAGCCGAGCGCCGCCGCAGCTGACGGAGAGGTTACGAACTCGTTCGCGGGCGGGATCAGCCGCCCGGCCGGCACTCATGGCGAGGCGGTCCATCCGGAAGCCGATAGGCCGCGGCGACGCCCTGAACGTCGCGCGCGATCAGGCCGGAGAGAATGATTTCGGCGCGAGGCGCGGCGAGCCTTGCGATCTGCGGCGCGAGATCGCGCAGCGGCCGCGCCAGAATATTGGCGAGGACGAGATCATAGGGCGCGCCCGCGCGGAGAGCGTTATGGGCGGCCCCACGCGCTTGCGCCGGACGCACGAACGCGCCGACGCCATTGCGCTTTGCGTTGGCCGACGCCGCTTTCGTCGCGACCGGATCAATGTCGCCTGCTTGAATTTTTCGCTTGAACAGTTTGGCGGCGGCGATCGCCAAAACTCCGGAGCCCGTGCCGAGATCGAGAACGGCGGCAGGCCGGCCTCGGCGCGCGACATGATCGAGCATCAGCAGACACCCGCGCGTCGAGCCATGATGCCCGGTGCCGAAGGCGAGCGCGGCCTCGATCTCAATGGCTATGTCGTTTTTCCGCGCCGCGTCGCGGCCATGCGATCCATGCACGATGAAACGCCCGGCGCGCACCGCCTGCAACCCTTCCAGAGAGGCCGCGACCCAGTCGCGCTCTTCGAACTCGGCCGAAGGTCGCCGCCGCCGCCGCCTCGCCTCCGGCCGCGGCGGCGACGAGGGCGCGAATATTGTCCTCGTCCGGCGGGGCGCCGAAATAGGCTTCAACGATCCAGGGCCCCGGGCGCCAGTCCGCCACATTGGGCGCTTCCTCGAAAGCAGCTGCGGCGGCCTCGGCCGGCTCGAAAGTCTCGACGATGATGTCGGCTACTCTGCGCGCGGTCGCCTCGTCGCAGGTCAGACGCATCACATGCGCGGCATTGTTGGGCGGGAGTCCTTCAAGCATAGACGCGCCGGTATCACGCCGCGCCCTAATCGGCAATGCGGCGGAGAAGCGCCATGTCCGCTTGGGCTCGGCTTTTCCAACCAGCGCGCCTCACTCAGGAACGCGGGGCGTCTTTAGCTCAGGGCGATGAGCGAGACGACGTTTTCAGGACTTTGATGTGCGATGGGCGTTACGCTATGGCATGACGCCAGACGGACGGGTTGATCATCGGGGCCGGAAGCGCTTCAAGCGCGCCGGAATTGGAGAATAAAGCATGTTCCGCCTATTGATGCTGGCCGCAGCCCTTTGCCTGGCCGCGCTCGCCGCCGCCGAGGCGCAGGAGGGCGCCGCAATCGCCGTCAATGAAATCGTAAAGACGATGAAGAACGACGCCGGGCAGGCGATCGCCTTGCCGCACCGGCCTCTGCAGCTTGTCGTGTCGATATACACGATCGCGCCGGGCGCGAGGCTGCCTCAGCACAAGCATCCGTTTCAGCGCTACGCCTATGTCTTGCGGGGCGACATCAAGGTCGAACAGGTCGGATCGTCATCGAAGCTCTATCACGCCGGCGAGTTTATCGTTGAAAGCGTCAATCGGTGGCATTTCGGCGAAGCGGTCGGCGAAACCCCGGTCAAGCTGCTTGTCATCGACCAATTGCCCCCCGGGCGAAAAGCGACCGTCCAGCGTCCGCAGGCGCATTGACGTGAGACGCGCCGTGACTTGCCTGAAGCTGGCTTGCCTGAAGCTCGCCTGCGCCCTCGTTCTCGCCTCAGCCGCGGCGCATGCTGACGCGCCGACGCCACCGCCATCGCCGAAGGAGCGGGAAGCCATTGTTCAGGCCTATGGCGAGGCCGACGCCAATTGCCTCGAATGGACCGACGGCTGCGTAATCTGCCGCAGACTGGAGGGCGCCGAAGCGGCCTGCTCCACGCCGGGCGTCGCCTGCGAGCCAGGCGACATCGCCTGCCGCATCAGCCTAGATTCCGGCGCGTCCTCGACCGAGGCGAGATGAAGCGGTTATGCGCGGCTCGTTTCGCGTCGCGCTTGGGCAAGGCCAGGGCGCGGGCGCGATCAGGAGGATTTGATCTTTGAAGCTCGCGCTTTTCGATCTGGACGGGACTCTCGTCGACAGCCAGGAGCTTCTGGTGGAGGCGCAGCGCCGCGCCTTCGCCGCCCATCGGCTCGCGCCGCCGAGCCGCGAAAAGTCGCTTTCGATCGTCGGCCTTTCGCTGCGCGAAGCCTTTCGCGTTCTCGCTGGAGAGGACGGTCCGGTGGAAAGCCTGGCGCGAGCCTATCGCGACGCCTGGGCTTTGATCCGCCAGGATCCCGGCTTCGACGATCCTCTCTATCCGGGCGCCGCCGATGCGATCGCCGCGCTCGCGCGACGCGACAATGTGATGCTCGGAATCGCCACCGGAAAGGCGCGGCGCGGCGTCGCGCATCTTCTGGAGCGGCGCGGCTGGGGCGCGTGGTTCGCCACCGTGCAGACCTCGGACGAGCATCCGTCCAAACCCGCGCCCGACATGATTTTAGCCGCCTTGGCCGAAACCGGGGCCGCGCCCGCCGCGACCTATATGATCGGCGACACGACTTACGACATGGAGATGGCGCGCGCCGCCGGCGTCCGCGCGATCGGCGTCGCCTGGGGCTATCACGCGCCCGCCGATCTGCATGCGGCTGGCGCCGAACGGATCGTTGCGGATTTCGCGGAATTGATGCATCTCATCGAAGAATGAGCTTTTTCAATTTATCGCCTGACGCGCAGCGGTAAGGATTTACATCCTTGACGCCTTGGCGAGGGATAGGCGGCGCGCGACCTGCCGCTCCAGATCCAAATTCACGAAAACGGCGCCTCCGTTGCGGACAGACCCATGAGCGACGATTTCTCGAATGAATTTGCGCCACGCGCCGGCGAGCCGATCGACCCTGTCGCGATGGCGCGGCGCGATCTTCAAAAAAGCCTTCCCAAACGATTCTACAAGGAAGCGACCGCCGCGGCTCAGGACGGCGCGTTCGTTCTCCTTCTCGACGGGCGCCCGGCGCGCACGCCGGCGCGCGGCAAATTGGCTTTGCCCACATTGGCGGCGGCCGAGGCGGTCGCGGCCGAATGGGGCGGCCCAGGCCGACGCCATCGACCCGGCCGCCATGCCGATGACGCGGATCGCCAATTCGGCGATCGACGGCGTCGCCCGGGAGCTCGACGCCACCGCCGATGAAATCGTCAAATTCGCTTGTTCCGATCTCGTCTGCTATCGCGCCGGCGAGCCTGAAGCGCTCGCGCGGGCGCAGGCGGCGGCCTGGGACCCCGTTCTCGCCTTCGCGCGGGAGCGGCTCGGGGCGCGCTTCATCTGCGCCGAAGGCGTTGTTTTCGCGGCGCAGCCGGAGCCCGCGCTTCGCGCTTTTGGCGAGGCGGTCGCGCGCGTCGCAAAGCACCGACCAGCCGCGCCCTTCGCCCTCGCCGCGCTCAATGTGATGACGACGCTCACGGGCTCGGCGCTGATCGCATTCGCGGTCGGGCATGGCGCATTGACCGCTGAGGAAGCCTGGGCCGCGGCGCATGTCGATGAAGATTTTCAGATGCGGATCTGGGGCGCCGATGAAGAGGCCATGCGGCGGCGCGCCCGGCGCTGGGCGGAAATGGACGCCGCGGCGCATCTCTGGCGCCTCGTCGCGTGACAGCGGCCGGCTCCCGCTCAATACATTGACGCATTTGCCGGTGCGGACCGTTTTTGTAATATCCATGTGATTGCGGCCAGGAGATTTCGCCATGCAACAACAATTTGATGTTTTCGTCGCTCAGCCGCCGAGCGTCCTCGCCCTCCATTGGGGCTGGCTCGTGGCGCTCGGAATAGGCCTCGCCCTGTTGGGCGCGCTGGCGATCTGGCGCGCCAGAACCGCGACGCTGGTCTATGTGGTCTTTCTCGGCGCGCTGCTTCTGGCGGTCGCTTTGGCGATCTTTATTTTCGCGTTTTCGCTCGCCGGCTATTGGACCGAATTTTTCGTCCATGTGCTTTGGGCCGTTCTGCTCGCGATCATCGGCTTCATCCTCGTGACAAGGCCGACGGTCAGCGCCGAAGCCATCACGCTGCTAATCGCATTCTATTTTCTCGCAACCGGCGTCGTGGCCATCGGCTTCGCCCTGACCTCCCATGTTCACGACCAATGGCTTTACGTCTTCGACGGGCTTGTGAGCCTGGCCCTCGGCGGGCTTCTGCTCTCCGGCTGGCCGGTCACCGGCTTGTGGGCGATCGGCCTTTTCATCGGGATAGACCTCATCCTGAGAGGCGGCTCGATCGTCGCCTTGGGCCTCGGCCTTCGCAAGCTCGCCGAATAAATAGGCTTGGCCGACTTCAGGCTTTGGCCTGTCGGCCGACGCGGCCGAGATGCGTGAAGCCGAAGCCCTCGCCGTATTTGAGGCCAAAGCCGAGCGCGCGATCAACGCCAATATGCGCGCTCCAGACGAGGGCGGCGGCCATTGCGGCCGGCGCTCCCGCCGCCGCCGCCGCGCCGAAGAGGGCGATGGGACCCACATAGGTATGCACGGCGTTATAGGCGGCGGCGCCGATTCTCGGCCCGCCGAGATAGAAGAGCATGGCGAGGTCGGGCGCGAGAATCAGCGCAGCGAAAAGCCGCCACGACGCGCCGCTTTGGCTGAAGGCCGCAATCGCGGCGAGCGCGACGGCGAGCCCTTCGGCCCGCAAGAGGAGGCGCGGCGCGCCGCGAGCGTAACCGGGGATCTCTGCGATCATTGGTCAAGTCCTGTTTCAGTTCAGGTTCCGCCAGCCTTGGCGCTTCATTCGATCATGCGCTAAAATATGTCGAGATTGTGCGCCTTTGCGACGCGGCGCGGTTTTCGATTCGCACAGCGGGCCTCACCCGATGAAACCCATTCTCGACGAGCTCAACAGGCGCCGCGCCGAGGCGCGCCGAGGCGGCGGCGAAGAGCGGATCAGCGCCCAGCATAAACGCGGCAAGCTCACCGCGCGCGAGCGACTTGACCTTTTGCTCGATCATGGCTCGTTCGAAGAATTCGACATGTTCGTCCAGCATCGCGCCGCCGATTTCGGAATGGACAAGCAACATGCGCCGGGCGACGGCGTCGTGACCGGCTGGGGCACGGTCAACGGCCGGGCGGTCTTCGTCTACGCCAAGGATTTCACCGTCTTCGGCGGATCGCTCTCCGAAACTCACGCGCAGAAAATCATGAAAGTGCAGGACATGGCGCTGCGCAATCGCGCGCCGATCATCGGCCTTTTTGATTCCGGCGGCGCCCGCATTCAGGAAGGCGTCGCGGCGCTCGCGGGCTATGCCGAGGTCTTCCAGCGCAATGTCCTGGCCTCGGGGGCGATTCCACAGATTTCGCTGATCATGGGCCCCTGCGCCGGAGGCGACGTCTATTCCCCCGCCATGACCGATTTCATCTTCATGGTGCGCGATACAAGCTACATGTTCGTGATGGTT
>CAWESJ010000309.1:0-4286 GCA_963811015.1 uncultured Alphaproteobacteria bacterium
TATGAAGTGAGCTAAAAGCCATAGCCGCCTCTCATTCTGAATTGATCGACAGAACTCGACGAAATATCACGGACAATGGCGGAGAATAGAGTGCCCAGGTTTAAACAGCTGCTAATTCATCAAGTGATCCCAGCAGTGTTGCTAAATTGGGTCGTCAGGAAGTCGCACGGCCAAAGCCGCGTACGCGTCACAGCTAATTTCATCTACGGCGGTCAGTTCCAGCAAATAAAGACGTCCTCGCCGTCGCAAAGGGCGTCGACGTCGATTTCGACCGCGTCCGCCAAATAGCGGTCGAACAGCAGCGGGTTCTTGCCGAGGACCGTGTTGATCTGCCCGGTCTTGTCGTTTGGATAGCGGGCCTTGACGTCCGAGGGAACGAGGCCCGGCAGGGTGCCGAGCAGGTAATCGTCGAATGTCGCCGCGTCGCGGATGATCGCCATGGCCCGGCCGCCGAGCACATAGGACGGCCGGACGACGAGAGGCAGGCCGAGCTCGGAGGCGACGATGCGCGACTGCTCGACCGAATAGGCTATGCCGTTCAAGGGCTGCTTCAGGCCGATCCTGTCGAGCAGCCGCTTGAACCGGTCGCGATCTTCGGCGAGGTCGATCGAATCGACCGAAGTGCCGAGGATCGGGATTCCGGCCTGCTCCAGCGCATGCGCGAGCTTCAAGGGCGTCTGGCCGCCGAATTGGACGATCGCGCCTTTCAGCGTCCCGGCGGCGCTTTCCTTGGCCAGGATCTCGAGCACGTCCTCCGGCGTTAGCGGCTCGAAATAGAGCCGGTCGGAGGTGTCGTAATCGGTCGAGACCGTCTCCGGATTGCAGTTGATCATGATGGTTTCGAACCCCGCTTCGCGCAAGGCGAAGCAGGCGTGGCAGCAGCAATAGTCGAATTCTATGCCTTGCCCGATCCGGTTCGGCCCGCCGCCCAGGATCACGATCTTCTCGCGCGCGCTCGGGCGCGCCTCGCAGGCCGGGGCTCCGGCGAAAGGCGGCGCATAGGTCGAATACATATAGGCGGTCGGCGACGCGAATTCCGCCGCGCATGTGTCGATCCGCTTGAACACGGGATGCACGTCAAGGCGCTTGCGCAACGCCGTGACCTCGACGCGCGGCGCGCGCGCAAGCGAAGCGAGCCGCGCGTCGGAAAAGCCCGCCGCCTTCAGCATGCGGAGATTGGCGGCGTCCCGCGGCAGTCCATGCGCGCGGATCTGAGCCTCGAGTTCAAGGATTTCCTGCAGCCGCTCGATGAACCAGCGGTCGATCCCGCAAGCCTCATGAATTTCATCCGGCGTCATGCCGTGCCGCAGCGCCTGCGCCGCCACGAGAAGGCGGTCGGGGGTCGGACGGCCCAGCGCCGCGCGCAGCACGTTCTTGTCGTCGCCGAGGCCCAGTCCCTCGATCTCGATCTCGTCGAGCCCATCGAGGCCGATGTCGAGCGAACGCAGCGCCTTTTGCAGGCTTTCGGCGAAGGTCCGGCCGATCGCCATCGTCTCGCCGACCGATTTCATCGCGGTGGTCAGGATCTGCTCCGCGCCGGGGAATTTTTCAAAGGCGAAGCGCGGAATCTTGGTCACGACATAGTCGATCGTCGGCTCGAACGAGGCCGGGGTCGCGCCGCCGGTGATGTCATTGGCGATCTCGTCCAGGGTGAAGCCGACGGCGAGTTTCGCGGCGACTTTCGCAATCGGAAAGCCGGTCGCTTTCGAGGCCAGCGCCGAGGAGCGGGAAACCCTGGGATTCATCTCGATGACGATCATGCGGCCGTCGGCGGGATTGACCGCGAATTGGACATTGGAGCCGCCGGTCTCGACGCCGATCTCGCGCAGCACCGCCAGCGAGGCGTCGCGCATGATCTGATATTCCTTGTCGGTCAGGGTCAGGGCGGGGGCCACGGTGATGGAATCGCCGGTATGGACGCCCATTGGGTCGATGTTCTCGATCGAGCAGACGATGATGCAATTGTCCGCCTTGTCGCGGACCACCTCCATCTCGAACTCCTTCCAGCCGAGCACGCTTTCCTCGACCAGAACCTCGCTCGTCGGCGAGGCGTCGATCCCGCGCTCGATGATGTCGATGAATTCGGCCTTGTTATAGGCGATGCCGCCGCCGGTTCCGCCCATGGTGAAGGACGGCCGGATGATCGCCGGCAGGCCGATGTCGTCGATGATCGCCAGCGCTTCGCTCAAGGTCTTGACCTGATGCGAGCGCGGCGTCGCAATGCCAATGCGGGTCATGGCCTCGCGGAAGAGTTCGCGATCCTCCGCCTTGTCGATCGCCTCGGCGCTGGCCCCGATCATCTCGACGTCGAACTTTTCCAGGACGCCCATGCGCTTGAGGGAGAGCGCGCAATTCAACGCCGTCTGGCCGCCCATGGTCGGCAGAAGCGCGAAGCCGCCGGGCCGGACGCCGCGCTCCTTGGCGATGATCTTGGCGACGATCTCCGGCGTGATCGGCTCGACATAGGTGCGCTCCGCCATTTCCGGATCGGTCATGATCGTCGCCGGATTGGAATTGACGAGGACGATTCGATAGCCTTCCTCGCGCAGCGCCTTGCAGGCCTGGGTCCCGGAATAATCGAATTCGCAAGCCTGGCCGATGATGATCGGCCCGGCGCCAATGATCAGGATCGTCTCTATGTCGGTCCGCTTGGGCATCTCGTCTCTTTCCCCGTCGCGGCGGGAGTTGGAAGGTTGCGGCGCGCAAAAAAAGGCCGCTCCAGCGGTAGCCGGAGCGCGCACTTGGAGTGGCCTCGATCAAATGAAATCCTTAGTCGATCGAGACATGCCTGGAAATCGAAGAATTGGAGCCTGTCGGATCGCCAGCCTGTGGCTGGGCCTTTGGGACGCGTTCTCGCGGGCGTTTTTATGGGCGCGCCTCGGGATGCGCGATGCGGTCGCCGAGAGCGTCGAGCCGCTGCTCCATGACCGTCTCGAAATGCCCGAGCCGACCCATCAGCTCGGCCTTGATCATGAGTTCGAGGTCGTCGCGAAGATTGTTTAGCCGCTGCTCGAACGCGAGCATCTTGGCTTCGAGCCGAATTTCCATGCGGGAGGTGCGGTCGATCGACTGCAGCAAGACCGTCCGCTGATCCGCCATGTTCTTACGGATCTCGCGAAGAAGCGAAAGCACGAGATCTTCGGTCTCGGCGGTCATGGAAGGTCCTTTGGCGCGACGTCCGGGCGGAAAAGGCTATTATCGCACATTTTTATGGAGTCTGGCGGCGGCGGGGCGCTGGCGTCCGATTTCAGCGCGGCCGGCGCCGTTTCGTGAACGGCAAAAATTTCGCTCAATAAATTGGTCCTAATTGCGGGTCGACCGCTGGCGACGCGCCAGAATCGCTCTTATGGCGCTTCCTGTGAACCCGCCTCTCGGAGCCCATTTCGGCGGCGCAATCGGAGCCTCGTCCGTCACGGTCTCGGCCAGGAGAAATCATCCGCGCGGCCGGGCTTGGGATCCTGCCCCGCTTGCGGCGCCGGAATCCGATCGGTCCCGCCGCGCGCCTTGCCGGCCGCTGTTTGCGGCGTCTCCAACCGCGTGGCGAGCGTCCCGCCGGGGGCGAGAACCGGCCCTGTCAGGGGCAGGATCGGGCCGGCGATGGGCTTGACGGGCGGGGGAGGGGCCGGCTCAATCGCAGGTTCGCTCTTGGCTTCGCCCGCGGGCTCGCTCATGGTTGCTCCCGCGTCGTCGGCCGGGGGCGGGACATTCGCGATCTCGGGATTGGCCTGGGGCATCACTTCATCGAGATTGCGACGGATCTCGGGCTCGACGAAATGGGCGAGCTTGCGGGCTCCGGCCTTGGTGAAATGGACGCCGTCGGAGGCGCGCAGCCGCACGATCTGGCCATTGAGGTCCGGCCCATTGGCGCTGTACTGGCCGCCGTCGTCGGCGAACGCCTCCCAGACGTCGATAAAGACGGCGCCGCCCTTCGCGGCGTTCTCACGATATAATTCGTTGAAGGCGGAGGCGTCGGCCGAAAGCCGCTCGCTTTTCAGCACCGGCAGGCCGACCCAGACCAGCGGAATCTTCTTGTCGCGGAACATGGCCGCGATCGTCTCGATCCGATGCGCATAGGCGTCCTCCCATTGCGGCGAACGCGGCTCATAGGCGCCATTCGCGTCGCGAAGGGTCTGCCGGTCATTGCTGCCGATCAGCATGACGGCGAAATCGATTTTTTCGCCGCTTGCGAGGAGATCTTGCGCGGCTTTGGTCCAATCATAAAAGTCGTCGCGCACCAAGCCGCTGTTTTCCTTGGCCTTGCGCAGGATCTCGTCATCTTGCCATCG
>CAWESJ010000310.1:0-3181 GCA_963811015.1 uncultured Alphaproteobacteria bacterium
GACCATTTGCTAGGCCGTAGCGGGCGTAGGTTCCATCGGCGAGCGCCTGGTAGAGGCCGCCATGCTCGGCCTCGGCCAGCCAGTTCGAGGCGAATGCCACCCTGTCGAGCGCGCGCGCCGGCAGGCAGAGGGCCAACAGAGCGAAAACGGCGCAGGACAGCGAGGACATGCGGACCACGGGAATCTCCTTGCGTCCTCGATCTTTGCCGCGTCGCAGCGCGAGCGCAAGGCTTTTCGCGGCGCCCTTGCCGGCGTCCGGCGGCGCAGCTAAACCTCTCAGATGCGGCCCTCGCTTCTCGATCCCCTTTTCGCCAGCGCGAGCGCCTTGCCCGGCGTCGGTCCCAAGACCGGGAAATTGCTCGACCGGCTGCTCGGCGAAGCGGACCGCCCCGCCCGCGCCCTCGACCTGCTGCTGCACCTGCCGCATTCCTTCATCGACCGCCGTGCGCGGCCCACAATCACGGAAGCGCCGATCGGCGCCGTCTCGACGATCAGGGTGCGCGTCGCCGAACACCGTCCACCGCGCGGAAAGGGGCCTTATCGCGTCCTGACCGAGGACGAGACCGGCGACCTGACGCTGGTCTTTTTCCGCGCCAATTCCGGCTGGATCGAGAAACTCCTGCCGCTCGGGGAGACGCGCTGGGTCTCCGGCCTCGTCGAAACCTTCGACGGCTACCGGCAGATGGTCCATCCGGACCGCGTTCTCGACGAGACGGGCCTTGCCGCCCTGCCGCCAGTCGAACCGGTCTATGGCCTTACCGAAGGGCTGTTTCCGCGCGTGATGGCCAAGGCGGCGGCCGGCGCGCTGGCGCGGCTGCCGCAATTGCCGGAATGGCAGGACGAGAAATTTTTCCGCGCGACCGGCTGGCTGTCCTTTGCCGACAGCCTCGCCCGGCTGCATCATCCGCAAGCGCCTCAGGACCTAGCGCCTGAAGGAAAGTATTTCGCGCGGCTTGCCTATGATGAATTGCTGTCGCACCAGCTCAGCCTCCGACTGGTGCGCGCGAAAGCGCAGGTTTTGCACGGACGCGCCAAAAGGCGACGGCTCTCGCACGCAAAAAATTCTCGCGGCGCTGCCTTTCGCCCTCACCGGCGACCAGACCAGGGCCGTCGCCGAAATTTCCGCCGATCTCGCAAGCGAAAAGCGCATGCTGCGGCTTTTGCAGGGCGACGTCGGCTCCGGCAAGACCGTCGTCGCGCTTGCTCGCGATGGCCGCATGTGATCGAGGCCGGACGGCCAGGCCGCCCTGATGGCGCCAACGGAAATCCTGGCGCGCCAGCATTTCGCCACCATCACGCCGCTCGCCGAAGCCGCGGGCCTGCGCGTCGCGATCCTGACCGGGCGCGAGGCGGCCGAGCGCGCGCGACGTCTCGAAGGCCTCGCCGCCGGCGAGATCGATCTCGTCGTCGGCACCCATGCGCTGTTCCAGGACGACGTGGCGTTCGCGATCTCGGCGCTGGCCGTGGTCGACGAGCAGCACCGCTTCGGCGTGCATCAGCGGCTCGCGCTCGGCGCGAAGGGCGAGGCGGTCGACGTGCTGGTGATGACCGCGACGCCGATCCCGCGCACGCTGGTGCTGACCTATTTCGGCGACATGGACGTGTCCGAGCTGCGGGAAAAGCCGGCGGGCCGGCAGACGATCGACACCCGCGCGCATCCCGCTCGAGCGCCTCGACGAAGTGGTCGTCGCGGTCTGGCGCGCGCGATCGGCGACGGCCGCGCGGGTCTATTGGGTCTGCCCGCTGGTCGAGGGCAGCCGAGAACAGCGACCTCGCGGCGGCGCAGGACCGCGCCGACGATTTGCGAAAATGCTTCGGCGCGCAGGTCGGTCTCGTCCACGGCCAGATGAAGGGCCGCGACAAGGACGCGCGCGATGGAGGTTTTCGCGCGGCGCGACCAGTATCCTCGTCGCCACCACCGTGATCGAGGTCGGCGTCGATGTGCCCGAAGCGACGGTCATGGTGATCGAGCACGCCGAGCGTTTCGGCCTCGCCCAATTGCACCAGTTGCGCGGGCGCGTCGGGCGCGGCGACCAGAAGTCGACCTGCATCCTGCTCTACGCCGGCCCGCTCGGCGAGACGGCCAAGGCGCGGCTCGAAATTCTGCGCGAGACGGAAGATGGCTTTCGCATCGCGGAAGAGGACTTGCGCTTGCGCGGCGAAGGCGAAGTTCTGGGCGCGCGGCAGTCCGGCGCGCCGGGGTTCAAGATCGCACGGCTCGATCTCCACCCCGACCTGTTGCGCGCGGCGCGCGACGATGCGGAGAAAATTCCGGCCCACGATCCTGAACTGACCGGCGAACGCGGCCAAAACCTGCGCCTGCTGCTCTATTTGTTCGAGCGCGAGACCGCCTTGCGCCTGCTGCGCGCGGGATAGTTGACGGAGGCCGCGCTTTGGCGAACCATGCGGGGCGTTGCGCCGAGCATGCGAGGCCGATCATGCGTTCCGTCTCTTTCGCGCCCCTCCTAGCCGTGATGCTGGCGCTCGCCGGCTGCAATGCCAATCGGCAGCAGCCCCCGATCGAGGCGGTGCAGCCCCCGGCGCAGGATGTGGTCCGCGTCACGCCGCGCGCCGCGCCCGAAGGCTGCGCGGAGGAAATCGCCCGTTATCGCGCGATCCAGGACAATGACCTAGCCATGGGCCATGTCGACAAGGGCGTTTACGCGCAGATCCAGACCGAGATCGCCGAGGCCGAGCGCGCCTGCTCCGCCGGCGACGCCCTGCGCGCCCAATATCTGCTGCGCGCGAGCAAGGAGAGGCACGGCTATCCGGCCGGCTGAGCCAGCGCGTCTTGCAAATAAATCTGGATGAAGTCCGGCATTCTTTGCGGGTCGATGTCTTGTGGCCCGCGTACGGCATGGAGGCGGACAAGTTCGGGGTCCGGGTCGCGAAGTTCAGGAAATTCATCGGCCCGCGCGCAGGCTTGCGCGGACGTCCACGGCAACAGCCGCTCCTGCATGCAGGCAATCTTCTGCCCGCAAACCACCACGCTCCAGCCCGGCGCGGGCGGCCGGCGCGGGCGTGAATCCGGTTTCCTCCTCCATTTCGCGCGACGCTGGCGGCGAGATCGACCTCGTCGCCAAAAATGTCGCTGCGGTCGGGCGTGCCGGCGGCGAAATAGATCTGCCCGGCGTTGATCGTATGGGCGCCCATCTCGCCGAGCAGGAAGGCGCCGTCGCGC
>CAWESJ010000311.1:0-5890 GCA_963811015.1 uncultured Alphaproteobacteria bacterium
CGCAATATCGGGTTCGGGCTTGTCCAGGACGGCCTGCCAAAGCTTGAGATCAAGCGCCGCGTCGATGAAATGCTGCGGCTCGTCCAGCTCGAGGGATTGGGCGAGCGCCGGCCGGACCAATTGTCGGGCGGCCAGAAGCAGCGCGTGGCGCTCGCCCGCGCGCTCGTCAAAAGGCCGAAGCTGCTTTTGCTCGACGAGCCCCTCGCCGCGCTCGATCGCCGCTTGCGCGAGGAAACCCAATTCGAGCTCATGCGTCTGCAAAAGAGCTTCGGCGTCGCATTTCTCGTCGTCACCCATGACCAGCGCGAGGCCATGGCCATGGCCGGCCGCATCGCCGTGATGCAGGCCGGACGGATCGCGCAGATCGGCGCGCCTGCGGAGATCTATGAACAGCCGAATTCGCGCTATGTCGCCCGCTTCATCGGCGACATCAATCTCCTCGAGGGCAAAATCGTCGCGGCGGGGCGCGATCTCGTCAGCGTCGCGACCGCCGCCGGAATAGTCGAGGCCGCATGCGCCCTTGCGCTTGCGCCGGGCCGCCCCGTCGCGGTCGCGCTGCGTCCGGAGCGCGTCCGCTTAACCGCATTGGATTCCGCGCAAGCCGCGGCGCGCGAGATCAACGCGCTTGAAGGCGAGATCGACGAAAAAGCCTATCTCGGCGAGGTCACGCTTTATCGAATCAGGCTTGGCGATGGCCTCGTCTTGCGCGCCGCCCGGCAAAACGCCGAGCCCGGCGCCCGCGCCTTCGAGCCCGGCGACAGGGTGGCCGCCAGCTTTGCGCCCGACGCGGCGATCGTGCTGGACTCGATGAGCAAGGCGGCGCCGGCGCGCGGAAAATTCGGGCGCATGCTTGTCCTCGCCATGCCCTACGCCTGGCTCGTCCTGTTTTTCCTCGCCCCTTTCGTCCTTGTGGCGAAAGTCTCGCTGTCGCAATCCGCGCTCGGCCAGCCGCCCTATGCGCCCGCCTTCAAATCTTTTGACCCGACGGAAATAATGGCGAAGCTCGGCGCGCTTTCGCTCGCGGCCTATGCCTCGCTCTTCAGCGACAGCCTCTATGTGCAATCCTATGTCGATTCGCTCGCCATCGCGGCCGCGGCGACCTTGATCACGCTTCTGATCGGCTATCCGCTCGCGCTCGCGATCGCGCGCTCGAAGCCGCGCCGGCGTCCCTTGCTCCTGCTGCTGGCGATCGCACCATTTTGGACAAGCTCGCTCATCCGGGTCTATGCGTGGATCATGATCTTGAAGGATGAGGGCCTCATCAATCACGTCCTCATCTGGCTCGGGCTCATCAAGACGCCCCTACATATATTCGCGACCAACTGGGCCGTGCTCATCGGAATCGTCTATTCCTATTTGCCCTTCATGCTGCTGCCGCTTTACGCCGCCATTGAAAATCAGGACAAAAGCCTGACGGAAGCGGCGGCCGATCTCGGCGCCTCGGCGTCCGCCGCATTTTGGCGGATCACCTTTCTCTTGTCGCTGCCGGGCGTCTACGCGGGCGCGCTCATGGTCTTCATTCCCGCCGTCGGGGAGTTCGTCATTCCCGATCTTCTCGGCGGCTCCGACACTTTGATGATCGGGACGACGCTGTGGAACGATTTCTTCGTCAATCGCGATTGGCCGGCGGCGTCCGCCGCCGCCGTGGCCCTGCTTGTCCTGCTGCTTGGTCCCCTCGTCGCGTATGAAAGGCTGCAGACGCGCGGGGCGGCGGAGGATCGGCGATGAAGCAGGCCGGCAGGCTGCCGCAATTCGTCGCTTTGGGCGCCGGATTCGCCTTTCTCTACGCCCCGATCGCGCTCGTCGTTCTCTATAGCTTCAACGCCTCCCGCCTCGTCACGGTCTGGGGCGGATGGTCGACGCGCTGGTATGGCGCGCTCTTCGCCAACAGGCAGCTGATGGCGAGCGCGGCGACGAGCCTCGAGGTCGCCCTGGCCTCGGGCGCGATCGCAACCGTTCTCGGGGTTTCCGCAGGGCTCGCGCTGGAGCGTTTCGGGCGGTTTCGCTCGCGCGGGTTTTTCGCCGCCATGGTCTATGCGCCGCTGGTCCTGCCCGAAGTCATCATGGGCCTCGCTCTGCTGCTTTTCTTCGTCGCCCTGGGGCTCGAGCGCGGCTTCGCCACTCTTATCATCGCGCATGCCACGCTGAGCCTCGGCTTCGTCTCGATCATCGTCCGCGCGCGATTGGCGGGCGTCGATCGCTCGCTGGAGGAGGCCGCGCGCGATCTCGGGGCCGGGCCGCTGACGACCTTTGTCGCCGTCACGCTTCCCTTGATCGCGCCGGCGGTCGCCACGGGGTTCCTCCTTGCCGTAAGTCTTTCGCTCGACGATCTCATTCTCGCGAGCTTCACCTCGGGACCGGGCTCCACCACCTTGCCGATGCGCATCTACAGCGAGGTGCGTCTCGGCGTGACGCCGCAAATCAACGCCATGTCGAGCTTGCTGATCGGCTTGGTCGGGGCGAGCCTGGTTGCGGCCGCCTTTGTCGGAAGCCGCGCCGCGGATCGATCCGCGCCGCAACCCGGCGGCGAATAGAAAACTAAAGTCTAGTCCGGCCGCACGCCGGTTTGCGGCTGTTTGGCGGCGTCGGTTTTGGGCCCAAATAAGGGAGCCGCCGCGTCGGAGCGACGGATCAGGCTGCGCACGTCGGGGACAAAGGCGAGGTCGTCCCAGGGGCCGATGACGTCGAACCGGAACCGCGGACCGTCTTCTCCGGGAGGCTTCCCGGCGTCGGGCGGGGTCGCGAGGGCGTTCAGATTGAGCGCCCGCTCGGCGAAATCGGCGGAGCCGCCGAAATTGAGATCAACGCTCGGGCCGCCCAGCGTGCCCGCCGCGATTTCGCCCACGCCCTTTGCAATGCGCAATTCAAATCCGGCGTGATCGAAAGGGGTCCCGCCATGACGGATGTCATTGGCGAGGGCGAGCGGCCTTTTGTCGGTCCGCCGCACCGCCCGCTCGAGATCGACGCCGACGAGTTCGCCATGGGCGACTGCGAATTGCGCCCGCCCGTCCAGATTGCGCATGAGCTCGCTCATGCTGGACCCCGAGCTCTCGACATTGGCCGAGCCGGTCAGCGCGCCGGCGAATCGTCCGGTTGCGAAAGGGCCAAGCGGCAAGGCGGTCATGTCGATGTCGGTCAGCGCGGCGGTGGCGTGAAACGAAAGGCCGGCCGCCTCGGCGGCGAGGGAGGCGCGGCCTTTGAGCCTGCCTTGATAGGCCTTGGCCTCGGCCAAGGTGAAGTCGAGCCGGCCATTCCTGCTCATGAGGGCGAAGGCCGCGTCCTCCATGACGATATTGGGCAGAATGACGCGAGTGGCGGAGACCCGCAAATCAAGATCGATAAGGCGCAGATCGTCCGAATTAAAGGGCTCCCGGCTCCATTGGCCGTCGCGTCCGACCGCGGCCGGAAGGTCGGCGAGGAAAGGCCGCAGGGACAGGCGGCTCGTCGCCAGGGTGCCCGACAAAACCGGGTTTTCCTCGCCGAGCTGAACCGCGAGCGCCCCTTCGAAATCATTGCCGTCGAGCTGCATGCGCGAGGTCGGAGCAGGCCGCGCTCGATGCGTCCATGCTGGCGTCGCAATCCAAGGTGAAATCCTTGAAGGGGCCAGGAAGCGAAATAGAATAGCCGCCCCATTCGCCGAGCTTGCGCACGGAGGGCGCCGCGAACGCGACATGGCCGCTATAGCGCGGCGTCGGCGCGCTCGCGAGAACGCCCTCGGTCGAAAGCGACAAAGAGGCCCCTTCGATCGCAAGCGACATCGCGGACTGGCCGCCGCGCAAAAGCTCGGCGGGCCGGCCGATCCGAGCGGCGACGTCGGCGGCTTCCCCTTGAAACCGAGCTTGCCCCCGAACGAAGGCGGGGTCGCCGAGCTTGCGCCAGTCCAGGGTCGCGTTGATGCTGTCGATCACGATGTCGGAGGTCGCGAACTTGCTTTTCAGGCGGGCGCGGCCGTCGACAAGGGTCACGGCGCCGAGCCGCGCCTCGTCGGCGGTCGTCGCCTGCGGGCTGGCGGATTTCGCGATCGCGGCGCGTCCGATGGCGCTGTCTGGCGGCATGGGCCGGCCGTCGAGATCTATGGCTATGTCGGGCTGGCCGAGGCTCGCCCAACCGATCTCCAGCTGTCCGCGCAAAAGCGCGGAGACGCGCAAATATCCCTTTAGATAGACCGCGTCGACGCGAAGCGCGCCGGAAGGATCGGCGAGGCTGATGTCGTCTATGCTGATATGCGGCTGCGGCAAGACGACGAAGACCGCGCGGCCTTGCGAGACCGGCGCGAGGCCGGTCATCTGCCGGATTTGCGCCACGATCTCAGCCTGCAAAGCCTTGGTCGAAAACGCCCAGGGGACGGCGGCCGCGATCGCTCCGACGACAAGGAGCAAGACGCCGATCGCCCCGATCGCGCGCGCGGCCCGCTTGCGCGGCCGCCGCGAAGGTTTCAGAGCGAGTGGCGCCATTTCGACCATGGCTCTCAAATTGCCCTTGAAGGCGCCTTGACCTAGGAAGGCGTTTCGCCCTTGAGGTTCGCCGCAGCGCCGGCCGATGTTTGCTCTGGCCTTCGACTGTGTCGCCATCAAGGCCTTTATCGCCTGGACCTTGTCAAGCGCGGGCGCGGGCTGCGCTCTAAATCAAGAAGGTGAAACACGTTCCGATCGAAACAACCGGTCTACTTTCTCAAAACATCTAGAGCCCGGCGAGGCCGAACTCGGCCCGCAAGACGCCGGCGAGATCGTCTATCCCGAATGGCTTTTGCAACACGGCGCGATCAGCGAAAGCCGGCGGAACGCCCGATCGCCCATATCCGGTCGTGAAGATGAAGGGGCAGGCCCGCTTGGCGAGGAGGTCGGCGACCGGGTCGATCTTCTGCGCGCCGAGATTCACATCGAGAAGGGCGCCGTCGATCTGCTCGCGGCCGATGAACTCGATCGCCGAGGCGACGTCGGCGAAACATCCCGCGATATTGAAGCCGAGGTCGTACAAGGTGTCGGCTAGGCTGAGCGCGATGAACGGCTCGTCCTCAACGATCAAGATCCGAGGTCTCGGAATTTTAGCCGCGGACTGTGCGAGCGTCATGTGACGAACCGATTTTCCAATGGCGGCGACTTTGCCTTGCCGACTTGGCAAAGTCCAGGACATCGACCGCGGTCGCGGGATGCTCGATCAAACAAGCGCGCGTCATTCGATATTGGCTCCGTCTTTCGCCCTCAAAGCCGCGACAGCCGCGACCGCGACCGCCGCCCAGCCGACAATCAGAAGCGTTCCGCCGATCGGCGCGGCCATGGGAAAAAGCCGCGCGCCAGCCAAGGCGCGCGCAGCGAGATCGCCGCCGAACAATGCGCCGCCCAGGATGAAAAGCGCCGCCGGGGCGAGAAACCAGACGCCGCCATGCGGCGCGCAAGAGCTACGCCGCAGACGGCGATCGCGGCGGCGGCATGGAGCATCAGGAAATGGGCGGATGTCTCGAGCAGCGGGCCGCCGGCGGTCCCATGGGCCGCAAGGGCGGACAAGATGACGCCCGCGCCGCCGGCGAGCCCCGCCAGGGCGATCGCGGTCAAAGCCAATTTGCGCATTGCGCGATTGCTCCCATGCCGCAGACGCGCCTGCGGGCTGCGCGAAAAAACCGGCGTTTCGCGACGGCGGCGCAAGATTGCCGGGCGGGCCAACGCCCAAGGCCTAGTCGATTCGCCTGAATAATTTAGTGCCAAAGATCACAAAGCCGCGTCGCGCCGCCCATGCGACGGCGCGAAATCCCATCGGATCGCCAAGCCGATTCGATTTTTCTATAGCCTGATTGTGGGTCTATTGCTGGCCGATCTTGGCCTTTTCAAGATTGCGCGCGCGGGGGAAAGCCGCCGAGGTCAAGGTTTTCCCTCGCGGCTTTCCCTGAGCGATG
>CAWESJ010000312.1:0-4315 GCA_963811015.1 uncultured Alphaproteobacteria bacterium
AATATTTTCGGAAAATGGCCAGCCTATGAGAATCGGGGGTGCTGAAGGCATGAGCAGTATGATTATTTCTATATTGAGGATGTCGAGGTAACAGTCAAGGTTGATTCTGTCGGGAGGATGCCTGAAAGCACCCTGATCCTCACGGACTGGAAGACCGAGGGGGATGATGACGAGGACGAAACGGAACTTCAGATGATGGCATATGTGCTCTGGGCAAAAGAATACTACAAGATGAGTATCGATAATATTGGCACAGAACTTGTTTACCTGAAAACCGGGCGAAATGAAACCCTACGCCTTCTATGAGGATCAGTTACACAATGTGCAGGAAATGATCCTCCGGTTTGCGGTGATGAACACGAGTTACGAATTCGGGAATTTCCCGGGACGGCCTTCGCAAAGGGAGTGTATGAAGTTGCAGGTATGCAGAGGTCTGCCCGGAAAAAATTCTAAATCATTAATAAGAATTATGCATTTGACTTCGACTGAAAAGGCTAAATGCTAATAAAACCAATTGAGGATAGGACAAACCCGGAATGGAGTGTAACTTTCTCCGTTAACTCAATTGCGAATATCCTAACTAGTTTAATTTTGATACGATAATACCTAATTTATATATAATAAAATTTCATTTTATCTTCTAGAAGGCGAGAGACGGATTCAACTGATTTAGTAAATGTCGCATATAAAAAACTCAAACAGACGGTTTATAAATATTTCACCGGCGACGGCTGCCGGCGCGACGCCGACGGCTATTACTGGATCACCGGCCGGGTGGACGACGTCATCAACGTCTCCGGCCACAGGCTCGGCACCGCCGAGGTCGAGAGCTCCCTCGTCGCGCATGAAAAGGTCGCCGAAGCCGCCGTCGTCGGCTATCCGCACGACATCAAGGGGCAGGGCATCTACGCCTATGTCACGCTTATGGTGGGGATCGAGCCCGACGAGACGCTTCGCGCCGAGCTGATCGCCTGGGTGCGCAAGGATATTGGCGCGATCGCCTCGCCCGACGTCATTCACTTCGCGCCCGGCCTGCCGAAGACGCGCTCGGGCAAGATCATGCGCCGGATCCTCCGCAAGATCGCCGAGCAGGAGTTCGCCGCGCTTGGCGATATTTCGACCTTGGCCGACCCGACTGTTGTCGATGACCTCATACGCAACCGAATTGGTTGAGCCGCGTTTCAAAATGAGGCGGAAACGCAACATGTAGACACTTATTTAACTCAAGCGCGAGGTTTCCGCCGCTGACGGCCACGACCCTTGGTACTCTACGAATTGCAGGTTCGACACGGTTGAACCCTTGTTGATTTGTCAGATATTTTTCGGGGGCGACAATGAGCAAATTGCGTGCAGGCGGCGGTTCTTTTTTTGCGGCGTTTCAATTCGGGACAAGCCTTCTCGCCGGAGCCGGCCTATGCGCCGGCGCCGCGTCGATTACGGCGACGGGGGCCGCCGCGCGCGAGACGGTCGCGCTCGGGCAGTCCTATCCGGCGGGGATGATCATCATCAAGCAGAGCGAGCGGAAGCTCTATTTCACCACCGGCGGGGGGACCGCCATTCGCTATCCGATCGCGATCGGCAGGGCGGGCAAGGCGTGGCAGGGCGAGGCCTATATCCAAGGCAAATACGTCCGGCCCGCTTGGTCGGCGCCTGCGGAGGTCCGGCAGGACCATCCGAATTTCACCTCGGTCATTCCCGGCGGCTCGCCGCGCAATCCGATGGGGGCGGCGGCGCTCACCTTGAGCCGGTCCGAGGTCGCGATCCACGGCACCACGCAGAGCATGCGCAGATCGGTCGGCACGGCGGCGTCCTATGGCTGCATCCGCATGTATAATGAGGACGTCGTCGATCTTTACCACCGCGTGCAGGTCGGAACCCGGGTTCTCGCCGTTCCATAGACGCGCCGGCGGGGCTTCCTTTCGCTCATAAATTGCACTAAGCAAGCCGCTGGCGGTTCGGCCGCCCGGCTTGCGCCGGCAAATCGCGCCTGGGCGTTGATCCCGCCGTTTCGCCCGCCTGCTGGCCAGCCTGGGTTGAATAGCTTAAAGTCCACGCTTGTCCGGCGGCGCTGGATTTGGCCAGGCGCCGCCGGATCGAGCGCGCGCTGGCTTGATCCCTGACCTAGCCGTTCCCTGTCGCGCCAGACCTGATCGGGCGGGACGGCGGCGAGCCCGAAGCGATCGCCCGGCGCATGGAAGAGGCCTGGCGGAAGGGAGTAATCGTTGGAAACGAAGGTTCTCGATCACGCCGCGCTCGTCGGCCAAGTCATTGACGTCATCGTTGATGTGGGAATGGTCGCGCGCGAGAAGGTGACTTTGGACGCCACGATCGAGAGCCTCGATCTGAAATCGATCGACATCGTCATGATCTTGACGGCGCTCGAGGAAAAATTCGACGTCTATATCCCGATGGACGGGCCTTTCCATGACGCCAAGGACGTCAAGGGGCTGATCGACGCCATCGCGGCCTATATCGCCAAAGAAAAAAGCTGAGATGGCGCCGCCAAGGCGCGTTGTCGTCACGGGGACGGGAGCCGTCTCCGCCGCTGGCGTTGGCGCGCCGGCCTTGTGGCGGGCCGCGCGGGACGGACGTTCTTGCGTCGCAGAAACCCGCTTCCCGAGGCCCTATCGCGGCCGCATCCGGATTTCCGCCCAAGTGCAGGGTTTCGAAGCCGCCGAGCATCTCGAATCCGGTCTTTTGCCCTATTGCGATCCGGTGACCCAATATATCCTCGTCGCGGCGGATGAGGCCGTAGCTCAAGCCGGGCTGTCTCGCGCCGAACCCATGGGGCCGCGCACGGCCGTGATCATCGGGACGGGCGTCGGCGGCATGCACAGCCTGGAGGACGGGCTCCACCTGACGCTGGTTCAGCAGGGCCGCCCCGATCCCTTGACCGTTCCGCGCCTCATCCCGAGCTCCAGCCCCTCCCATGTCAGCATTCGCTTCGGCGCGACCGGACCCTGCTTCGCCGTGGCGAGCGCCTGCGCCTCCGCGACCCAGGCGATCGGAATGGGCGCGCATTTGATTCGCGCGGGCCTCATCGATCGCGCCATCGTCGGCGGGACGGAAGACTGCATCACCAATAGTTCGGCGCTCGCCTGGGAATCCTTGCGGGTGCTCACGCCCGAACTCCTGCCGGCCATTTTCCAAAGGCCGCAACGGGATGATCCTTGGCGCCGGCGCCGGCGCCGTCATCCTGGAGGAAGCGGAATTCGCCCACGCGCGCGGGGCAAAAGCGCTAGCCGAGATCGCCGGCTACGGGACCTCGAGCGACGCCAAGGATTTCGTGCGTCCCGACGCCGCGGGCGCCGCCGCCTGCATGCGCAACGCCTTGCTCGACGCCGGCGTCGATCTCGATGAAATTGATTACGTCAACGCGCATGGGACCGGAACCACGGTCAATGATTCCACCGAATCCGAGGCGCTCGGCCTGGTTTTCGGCAAGAGGCTCGCGCATATCCCGATTTCCTCGACCAAGCCCGTTCACGGCCATGGCCTCGGCGCGGGCGGCGCGCTCGAGCTCATCGTGACGATCGGCGCAATTCGCGACAGCGTCGCGCCGCCGACGATCAATTGGCGCGAGGCCGACGCCAAATGCCCGGTCGACGCCGTGCCGAACGAGGCGCGGCCGATGCCGATTCGGGTCGCTCTCACCAATTCCTTCGCCTTCGGCGGGATCAACGCGAGCCTCGTCGTCCGTCGCGCCGAGGCGGCGTGATGGCGGCCGCGCCCGCGCCCAATGGCGAGGATCCGCCGGCGCTGCGCCTGCCCCCGATCACGGTCGAAGCCGACGCCGGGTCCGTCGCGAAATTTCGCCGCGAGACCGGCGCGCCGGCGATCGAGGGCATGGTTCCGCTGACCTTTCCGATTTGCTGGCTGGCGCTTCCGGCGATTCGTCCGGCGATCCGCCAGATGATCGGCGAGGGCTTCCTGCCGGTCCATGAGTCGCAGAGCTTCGCCTTCGATCGCCGCCTCGAGATCGGCGCCGAATATGTGATCGAGCTGGAGCTTCGGCGGGCGTCGGACCCGCCGCGCTTGTTCCTGCAGGCGGCGATCGCGACGCCGCAGGGCGAGACGCGCGGCCGCCTCGACGCCGTCCTGCGCCTCGTCCCGCTGGCCTTGGGATGCGCGCCGTGACGCAGGCTCGCGAGACGCCGGCGCCCGCGGACTGGCCCAAGGTCGGAGAGGAATTCGGCCCGCACGGCTTCGGCCCTTTCGAGCGCGGGCATCTCGCCCGCTACGCGGCGACATCCGGCGACGACAATCCGCTTCATCTCGACGATCGCGCCGCCGCGGCGGTCGGGCTCGCGGCCCC
>CAWESJ010000313.1:0-7602 GCA_963811015.1 uncultured Alphaproteobacteria bacterium
CGGGGAAAAACACCGGCGTGACCTGCAGGACCTTCATGGCGCGGGCGCTCCAATATGATCATTCGCTGCGGGGAAATATAAATCGGGCATATGCCGCAGCCGAATTATCCGCCCGCGCTGTCGAACCCTGCCCGACCGGCCAAATAGGCTCCAGATGCGAGGTCTTTTAGCCCCGTTCCAGCCTGATAGGCAAGCTTGAACAGCAGCGGCCAAGACCAAAGGCGGCTGCAATTCGCCCCGCCGCGGCGATCGCGGCTGATCTTCGGCAAAACAACGTTTCCGCGACGCGGGCCGCTCGGATATTCGCGGGTTTTTTGTCCAGGATTATAAATGGTGGGCGCGACAGGGATCGAACCTGTGACCCCTACGATGTCAACGTAGTGCTCTCCCGCTGAGCTACGCGCCCGAGCCCTTGGCGATAGGGGCTGGTCTTGGTCGCGACAGGGTATATCGGCTCGCCCGCGCAGGCGCAAGCCGCAAACAGCGGCGATGCAATCCGCGATCAGCCGGCGCGTTCCAGCTTTACATCGGCGCGCGCACCGACCAAGTTGGCGGTCTGAAATCAAATTGGCGGGCGGCGGCGACAAGGGCGAAGGCCAAAGCTAGGGATGATGGCGGCAAAAGATCCGATCTCCGGCTTTACCGACGGCGCCGATCGCGTGGCGCGCCAGCCGTCGCCCGCGCCGCGGCAGCCTGCCGGCGAAGCCTCCAATTTTGGTCCGAACAACAATCCGATCATGCGGGCCGCCGGCTCGCTGCTGCAGCTTCTCGGCCGCCTGCGCGCCGGCCTTTTGCGCGCCAAAGCCTCCAGGCTGTCGCCGCATATCGCCGCCGCGATCGCGAAATTCGAGCGCGACATGAGCGCCGCCAGGGTTTCGCCCGCCGAAGCCTCGGCGGCCAAACTGGCGCTCCGCGCGACCGCCGACGAGGTCCTCGCGAATCTGCCCGCCGCGGACCTCGATCTCGCGGCGCAAGCCGATGCGGCGAATTTCTCCCGCCGGGAGGAAAGCCTGCGCGGGTTTTTCGTGGAGCTCGGCCGCGTCAAGGCCGACCCAAAAGCCCATGTTCGGCTGCTCGAATTATATCACGCCTGCCTGGCGCTCGGCTTTCAAGGCGCGGATCAAGCCAGATCGGGCGGCGACGCATCGCTGCAGGCGATCCGCCGCGACCTTTACGCGGCGCTGCGAAAGGCCTCGCCGCCGCCGCCGGACGATCTGTCGCCGCGCTGGCGAGGCCTGCCGCTTGCCAGCCGCGCGGCCCGGCTCCGCATTCCAGTCTGGGCCGCGGCCGGCCTGGCCGGCCTTTTGCTCTTTGGCGTCTTCATCGGTTTGCGCGTCTCGCTCGGCGCGCGCGCCGGCGCGGCCGCCGCGGCCCTGGCTTCGCTCAACCCGCCAACTCCCGTCTCGATCATTCGCAAGAGCGCGGTCGCGTCCCCGCCGCCGCTGCTCGAAACGCCGGAGCGGGCGGCGCAGCTCGACCATATCCGCCTCGTGCTCGAACCGGATATTGCGGCCGGAACCCTGAGCGTGGACCAGACCGCAAATGAAATCGTCATCCGCATCCCCGACCGCGTTTTGTTTCGGCCCGGACGCACGGCGATCCGCGACGAAGCGCGCCCGCTCCTGACCTATATCGCGCTCGCTTTCGAAGCCGACGATGGCGCGGTCAAGGTCATCGGCCGCTCCGACGCCGGGCCCATGTCGCCCATCCGCTTCGCCACCAGCTTCGAACTCGCGCTGAATCGGGCCGAGGCCGTCGCCGCGCTCCTCAGGCAATCCTTGTCGCGGCCCGAGCGCGTCGAGGCGAGGGGCGAAGGACCCGAGGCTCAAAGCGCATCCGGCGGACGCGACCCGCCGGCGTGGATCACGGGGCCGAACTCATCATTCTGCGCGGCGATTGAGCCTTGAGGCGAACATGCGAATAGGCGCGCGGAATGGCTAAAATAGTCTGGTTCGGCGTTCTGATCCGGGCCGCCGGGGCGGCTGCGGTCGCGGGCCTGATCTGGTTCGCCGGACCCTTCGCGCGCTACGGCGACGGCCGCCCGCTCGAAGATCCAAAGCCGCGCCTCGCCGCGATTCTGATCGTGCTCCTGGCCGTCGCGGCCGGGGGCGCCTATCGCCTTTATCAGAGGCGCAAACGCGCGGCGCGGCTCGCGCTGGCGCTGGGCGTGAAGGCAGGCGCGCCCAAAAGCCTCGTTGAAAAGACCCTCCTCGACCTGCCCTGGTACGTTTTGATTGGCGCGCCGGGCGCGGGCAAGACGGCGGTCCTGGCCAATTCAGGGTTCAGGCCTCTGCTCGCGCCGGACCCGGTCGCAGGCGTCGGCGCGGGGCGCGCGCGCGCCTGTTGGGCCAGCGACGACGTGGTCGTGATCGACGCCGCCGCCCGACCCGCAAGCAAGGACCTCACCGACGCACTGGAGCGCCAAAGCTGGCGCGCCTTTTTCGATCAGATCAAGCGCAACCGCCCGCGCGAGCCGATCAACGGCGTCCTTGTCGCGATCAGCGTCGCGGACTTGCTGACGCTTCCCCCCGCCGCAGCGACGGCCCAGGCTGCGGCGATCAGGGCGGGCCTCATGGAGCTCCGCAAAAGCCTCGGCGTCGATTTTCCGGCCTATGCGCTCTTCACCAAGGCCGATCTCGTCCTTGGCTTCCGGGAGTTTTTCGCCTCGCTTGACGACGCCGGCCGGGCCCAGGTCTGGGGCGCGACATTCGAGACGCCGGGCAAGGCGAAATCGGCGCTGGCCAAGCTTGGGCCAGAGCTCGCCGCGCTTGTCGCGTGCTTGAACCAGTTGGCGCCCGGCAGGCTCGCCGAGGAGAAGGACCCGGCCAAACGCGCCCTTTTGTTCGGCTTTCCGGCGCAATTGGAGGCCTTGAGCTTGCGGGCGAAGGCGGCGCTCGACGAAATCTTCGATCCGGCCCGCTACAAGATCAACACGCCCTTGCGCGGCTTCTATTTCACCTCGGCGGTCCAGCAGGGCGCGCCGATCGACCAATTGCTTGGGATTTTCGCCAAGGACATCGGCGCCGAAGCCTATGCGACCTCGGTCGAACCCAGCCGGGCCAAGAGCTTTTTTCTCGAAGGCCTTTTCAAGAAAGTCCTCATAGGCGAGGCCGGCCTGGTTTCGGCCGCGCGGGGCTGGAGCGCTTCGCGCGCGGCCTTTGCGAGCCTCATCATCGTCGCGCCGCTCATTCTCGGCGCCTTATGGATGGGCTACGCCAAGACCAACGAACGGATCGCAAGGAGCGTGGCGGCCGCGGCCAATTACCGCGCGCTCGCGGCTGGGCTTGGCGCCACGGACAGCGTTTCCGACCATGATCTCGCCCGGGTTTTGCCCGCGCTCCATGCGCTGCGCTTTTTGCCGGGCGGATTCGCCGCCGAGCGCACCGCCGCGGAGGATCGGGCGGCGGGGCTCGGGCTCAGCCAGTCGGCGCGGCTGCGATCGGCCGCCGAGGCCGCCTATGGCGCGGGCCTCGAGCGGCTTCTGCGGCCGCGGCTCATCTATCGGCTGGAGGAGCAGCTTGCCGCCGACGCCGCAAACCCGACCGCGCTGTTCGAGACGCTCGAGGCCTATCTGATGCTCGGCGGGCTCGCGCCGGTCGATCGCCAGGCGCTCATCGCCTGGCTGGAGCGCGACTGGTCGAAAAATCTTTATCCAGGCGGCAAGAACGCGGACGGGCGCAAGGAGCTCGAACAGCATGTTTCCGCCATGCTCGATCTCGCGCCTCCGCGCGGCCCGATGATCGCGCTGAACGGGCCGCTCGTCGAAAAGGCGCAGGCGGCGCTCGCCAAGGTCAGCGTCGCCGAACGCGCCTTTCAAATTCTGGCGGCGCGGGCGAAGGCCGGCCCCGGCGAGGATTGGGTCGCGGGCGCGGCGGCCGGGCCGGAGTCCCTTGTCGTGTTCGACAAATCGATCGAGACGGTTCGGACGCCCTATTTCCTGACCAAGCCCGGATTCCAGCGCGCCTTCCTGGATCAGCTTCCAGCGATCGGCGCGGATATGGCCCGCCTTCGCCGGATTCTCGGCGCGGCTGGGGATCAGCCGGAGGTTTCGGCCCAATATGACCGCCTGCAACAGGACCTCGTCGACGCCTATGTCAAAGCCTTCGCCGCGGCATGGCGCAGCGCGCTCGACAAGCTGAAAATCCGCCGTCTGGTCGCCGATCGCCCGAGCTATCCTTTGCTGGCGGCGGCGGCTTCACCAAATTCGCCGATCGCCCGGATTCTCGATTCAATTCGAGACGAGACCACACTCGCCGATCCCGAGGCGGCCGGCGCTGCGGCGGTCGTCGGGACCGCGGGCGAGACCCCCGCGGCGATGATCGACGCGGCGCTGCGTCCCTATCATCAGCTTGCGGACGGCGAGCCCAAGCAGCGGCCAATCGATAAATTGCTGGCGCGGCTCAGCGATCTCCGCGCCGATCTGAGCCGGCTCGCGGCCGAAAGCGCGCCGAGCGACGAAGGCGCCGGCAAATTCGCCGAGAGCGTCGCCGGGCTTGAGGCTGACGCCTCGAACCTGCCGCCGCCATTCGCGCAGATGATGAGCGAAACCGCCGAAGCCGCCAAGGCCGAGGCCGGCGATCTCGCGGCCGGGCGAATCCTCGAGGCGCTGCGCGGCGCGATCGCCCCGGTCTGCCGGGATCGGATCGCCAGCCGCTATCCTTTCGCCCGCGACGCCAAGCGCGAGGTCGCCCTCGAGGATTTCACCCATATGTTCGGGCCGAAAGGCCTGCTCGATCAATTCGCGAGCGCGCATATCCTTCCCGCCGTCGACGCCTCCGGGCCGGAATGGAAATGGCGCGACGAGGGCGCGCTCGCCAAACGCCTCGGGCCTTCCGGGCTTGCCGATTTCCAGCGCGCGGCCGAGATCCGCGCGGCTTTTTTCGCCGCCGCCGAACCGCCCGCGCCGGGATTTGCTTTCAGCGTGACGCCGCCCACGATCGCCGGCGCCAGGCTGGATATTAATGGGACGATCATCGCCGCCAAAACCCGCAAGGCGGCCGCCGCGAGCGCGCAATGGCCGGGCCCCGCCGACAATCGCCGCGCCGCGCTCACCTTTGCGCGGGGAAACCACGCGCCCGCCGCGATCGAGCGCACAGGCGTCTGGTCGATCTACCGGCTCATCGACGCCGGCCGCGCCGGAAGCAATGGCGCGGTGACATTCTCGCTCGGCGGCCGCGATCTCGACTATCGCTTCGAATCGCGCGGGGCCTCGCCGGGCGCGAGCCTGAAGCCGCTCGATTTGACCGAGCTCAGGAAATTCCGCTGTCCGCATGGCGGCTGAGGGGCGTTATTTCCCATTCGATCGGAACAAATCCCTATAGGCCTCGCGCAAGGCGTTTTTCTGCACTTTGCCCATGGCGTTGCGCGGCAGCTCCGCGACGAAGATCACGCGTTTCGGCGCCTTGAACCTGGCGAGGCGGCTTTCGAGCCCGGCTTTCACCTCGCCCTCATCGATCGCTGCGTCCGCGGCGCGAACGACGATGGCCGCGACCGCCTCGCCGAAATCCTCATGCGGAAGCCCGACGACGGCGCTTTCGACGACGCCCGGCAAGGCGTCGATTTCCGCCTCGACCTCCTTCGGATAGACATTTTCGCCGCCGGTGATGATCAGGTCCGAGGCGCGGCCGATGATATGCACATAGCCCCGCGCATCGATCCTGCCGAGATCGCCGGTGATGAAAAACCCGTCTGGGCGAAACTCCGCGGCGGTTTTTTCGGGGTTGCGCCAATAGCCTTGGAACACATTCGGCCCCTTGACCTCGAGGACGCCGACTTGGCCCCGCTCCAGAACGGCCCCGGTTTCCGGATCGGCGACCCTCAGCTCGACGCCCGCCAGGGGAAAGCCGACGGCGCCAGCCAGACGCTCGCCATCATAGGGGTTCGACGTCGTCATATTGGCTTCCGTCATGCCATAGCGTTCGAGAATGGCGCCGCCGGTCCGCTCGCGCCATTCGCGATGGGTCTCGGCGAGAAGAGGCGCGGAGCCCGAGACGAACAGGCGCATATGCTTGGCCGCCTCCCGCGTCAGCCCGTCATGGCGCAGGAGCCTTGTATAGAAGGTCGGAACGCCCATCATGACGGTCGCGCGCGGCATATGCCGCAGGCATTCGTCGGCGTCGAACCTCGGCAGAAAGATGATCCGGCCGGCGGAGAACAAAAGCGTGTTCACGGCGACGAAAAGCCCATGGGTGTGATAGATTGGCAAAGCATGCAGAAGGACGTCGGCCGAGGTCACGCGCCAGGCGGCGGCGAGCGTCTCCGCGTTCGAGGCGAGATTGGCGTGGGTGAGCATCGCGCCCTTGGAGCGCCCGGTGGTCCCTGACGTATAGAGAATGGCGGCGAGATCGTCCGGGCCGCGCGGGACGTCGGTGAAATCCGCCGCCTGCGCCGCGCTGGCTTCGGCGAGCGAGCCGCGCCCGTCGGCCCCAAGCGTTTCCAGCGACCGCACGGCCGCCTTGGCCGCGGCCGGCGCCAAGGCGTCACGGCGCGCCGGATCGCAAACGACGACCTTGGGCTCCGCGTCGCCGAGAAAATAGGCGAGCTCGGCCTCGGTATAGGCTGGATTCAGCGGCAGGAAGATCGCGCCGGCCCGGACCGCGCCAAGATAGAGCATCAAGGCCTCGGCCGATTTCTCGACCTGCGCCGCGACGCGGTCGCCGGGCGCGACGCCGCGCGCCGCGAGCAGGGACGCGATCCGGCCCGAATGCGACAGGAGATCGGCGAAGGTCAGGCTCACGCTTCCGGGCGTTTCCAGGAAAATTCGCGCGTCGAACGGCCCGATCCGGTCTCGAATGGCCTGAAACAGATGATTCGTCATCGATAAATGCTCCCAGACATGGCGAAACCGCGTTTGATCGCTCTTATATCAAGGGTTGGAGCCATTGCGGCGTTTGGAACATTCGCCAGCGGCTTGGTTCTTGCTTGCAGGGGCGTGGTCGATCTGGAGCGCGCATGGGCTCGGAATGCGGCGTCGAACTCTCTGTAAACCTTGGCGACATGAAGTATTTTTGACCGGTTTTAAACAAGAGAGAGACAGCGTTGCTTTATTGGAGTCGTTTTAAACTGCATGACTGCGCTTGCGCCGCAGCATTCTCTAAGTTAAATATCGCTCAACGGTCCCGTCGTTCGGCTTCCTCCTTGGCGCCTCAATGATCGTATGCTCCTGCAACGTTCTCTCCGACACGAAAATTAGGGCCGCCCTCAACGGGGCCGGCTGCCCGCGCACGCCGGGCGCCGTCTATAAATGCCTGGGGTGCAGCCCGAGCTGCGGACGCTGCATGGCGACCGTCAAAACGATCATTGACGAGGCTCTGACCAATGCCCAAGGCAAGGGCGACGAAAGCTGCGCCAACGCGGCTTGCGCCTCCAAAGAGGCCTTGCCCTGCCTCGCATGAAGGCCCCGGCCGCGCCGAGGCCTGCCGCGATTTTCCCCAAGGCGCCGCCCTCGCCGCTTCAATCTTGAACGCGGCGCAAGAAATATTTCTGTCATGCGGCGGCTTTTTTGATCCCTCCCGCGTCTATATAGGTCCAAGGCCAACCACCTTCGCAATTCGCCGAGGCTTGGCCCTTCTTGTGACCGGAACAGGGTTTGGCTGACGAAGC
>CAWESJ010000314.1:0-3489 GCA_963811015.1 uncultured Alphaproteobacteria bacterium
AAGGCGGAATCTGCGGCCGGCCCGCGACGCCATGAGAAGAATGTGCTTGGAGACTCGCAAGGGCGTTTCTGAACCGCCCCCGGGCCCGAGAATTCACGAAATCTTGCGGCCGGGGAGCCTTGAGGCGGGCAAATCTGGCGGTCTCAGCCTCCCTCGCGCATCGCCTCGTCGAGCCGGCTCTGCAGCACCTGCGGCTTGACGAGGACCAGGGCCCCCCTGGTCTTTTCGACGAGGCCCTCCTGCGCGAGGGCGGAGAGTTCGCGCGTGACCTGCTCGCGCCGGCAGCTGATCCGCGCCGCGAGGACATGGTGGAAGGGCGGCGGCGTCACCGCGCGCTCGTTCGGCTTGCCGGGGCGGGGCTGCGCCATGCGCAGCAGCTCGGAATAGAGCCTGTGCTTCAAATCGAAGATGGAATGCTCGGTGAGCCGCGCGTTGAGCTCGCGCACCCGTCCGGTCAAGAGGCGCAGGATTTGCTCGCATGCGCCTTGCGATGTGAAAATCACCTCGCGAAAAACATGCGCCGGCATGATGCAAAGCTCCGACTTGGTCAGGGCGGACACATTGGCCGAGCGCTTGGCTCCGTCGATCGCCGTCATCTCGCCGAAAAACTGGCCGGCCTTGGCCTCACCGAGAATGATCTCCTTGCCGGCCAGGGTCCGGATCAGGATGCGGACCTCGCCCGAGATGATGAAATAGACGTCGGAGGATTCATCCTCGAAATCGACGACGAGCTCGCCCTCGTCGTAGCGCCGCCAGGCGCAAAGCCGATCGAACCGACTGAAGTCGAGGTCGGCCACTTCCTTGAAAAAGGGGAGGCGCGCGAGGGTTTGCATGGCTGCCGGCCCGCAATTGGCGTGAAAATACCGTGAAAAAAAGTCGTGAAAAAATGCCGTGAAAAATCCTTTTCGCCGGGTCCGTCGAGACGCCGGCACGTCATGTTAGCATAAGCTCTGGCGATTTTCTCCTGTTTCGGCGACCGATGAGGTCAAGGGCGCGGCCCGGCGCGACGCAAAAGCGCCGGCCGGACGGCGGCGGAGCGCGCGCTCTATCTAGTTCAGGCGGGCGATCTTGAGGGTGGCGACGCCCTGACCAAGGATCCCGAGCGCCTCGGCGGCGCCTTTGGCCAGGTCCAAGCCGCGGCCGCGGACAAACGGCCCGCGGTCATTGATGCGGACGACCACCGAGCGGCCAGTTTTGGGATTGGTCACATTGAGCCGGGCGCCAAAAGGGCAGGGTTCTGCTCGCGGCGGTAAATCCATTCGGATCGAAGGCTTCTCCCGATGCTGTTCGATGTCCCGACGCGTAGAACGAGGCTTTGACGAGAGACCGATCGAAAGAGCGGGCATGGGATGAATTTGGCAGGAGAACGATAAACGCGGAAACTACGGAATATACGCTGATACGCTTCAACATTTGACCCATTAGGTGGTTTCGGATGGGTCCCGTTAGGTCTTAATTGTGTTCACAAAAAGAACGCCTTGGAGCTATATGCGTCTATATATTTTTTATATTTGGTGCGCTTGAGTGAAATTATGAAATAATACGTTCGACGTAACCTTTTTTATATTTAAAATTGCAATAGCTTGTAAAATATTCATTGGAGATGCTCATGCTGGCGAGACCCGAACTTTCCAGGCCGGGGCGCCCCGGCCTGATCGACAAGCCTGAAGGGAGCGCGTGGAATTGGTTGTCGATCGCCGGCCGTTCTGTACTAGAATGGCGCAACTGACGCCCCAGGAGGCGCGCCGTCGATCAGATCAGCAGTCGCGGCGCGTCCTTATCTTGGCTTTTGACCCATGGTGAATAGCAACATGGACCATCGACTTATTGAATCCGACGAAGGCGCCCGCGCGGCTTCGAATTGGGAGCTTGATCGAATCGTCGCGGAATTGCGGAGCTTGCGCACCGAATGGCGCGAGGCCACGAACGCCAATGGCGCGATCTATGAACTGCCCTCGCAAGAGGCGCTGTCGGGCGTTGTGAACGACCTTTCCACGGCGCTTTTTCCCCGCCATTTCGGCCCTCCGGGCCTGATCGAGGAAAATGTCGATTATCTCGTCGGAAGCACGATCGGCCGGGCGATGCAGGCGCTTCTCGAGCAGGTCCGCCGCGAATTGCGGCTCACCTCGGAGGCCACTGGCGATAATGGAGCAAAGCGCGAGCAGCAGGCTTTTGAGATCGCCCGCGCCTTCGCGGCGAGCCTGCCGAAGGTGAGGGCGCTGCTCGAAAGCGACGTTCAAGCCGCCTATCGCGGCGATCCGGCGGCGCATTCTGTCGATGAAGTGCTGTTTTGCTATCCGGGCGTATTCGCCATCATCCGCCACCGGCTCGCGCATGAGCTTTATCGCTTGGGCGCGCCGCTGCTCGCCCGCATCATCGCCGAGATCGCCCATTCCGCCACCGGCATAGACATCCATCCCGGCGCGCAGATCGACGAAAGCTTTTTCATCGACCATGGCACCGGCGTCGTGATCGGCGAGACCGCGGTCATCGGCAAGCGGGTGCGGCTCTATCAGGCCGTCACCCTTGGGGCCAAGCGGTTCGCGGTCGATGAGAGCGGCGCGCTGCTGAAGGGCGGCGCAAGGCATCCGATCATCGAGGACGATGTCGTGATCTATGCCGGCGCGACCATTCTCGGCCGCGTCACCATCGGCCGCGGCTCGAACATTGGCGGCAATGTCTGGCTCACGCGCGGCGTGCCGGCCGGCAGCAACATCACGCAAGCGCAGACGCGCAACGACGTCTTCGTCGATGGCGGCGGCATCTGATCGAGACGATCGTCAGCGGTTCTCGCCCCGCAGCTGTTTCAGCCGATAGAGCGCCTCGATCGCCTCGCGCGGGGAAAGATCGTCCGGCTCGATCGCGTCAATCGCCGCGCGCAGCGGGTCGGTTTGCGCGGCCGGGCTTTCCTGCGCCGAAGGCGCGGCGGATGCTGAAAACGACGCGGTGAAAAGGGGAAGATCGGCGACAAGCCGGTCGGTGTGGGAGAGCCGGTCGGCGGCCTCGAATTCGGCCAGAAGGCCCCGCGCGCGTTCGACCACAGGCGCCGGAAGGCCCGCGAGCTTGGCGACCTGAACCCCATAGGAGCGATCGGCGGCGCCCGCCGCGATCTCATGCAGAAAGACGACGTCGCCATTCCAGTCGGTGACCCGGACGGTGAGATTGTCGAGCCGATCGAGCCGTTTGGCGAGCTGCGTCAGCTCGTGGAAATGGGTGGCGAAAAGCGCCCGGGCGCGATTTCTCTCATGCAGATGCTCCATCACGGCCCAGGCGATGGAGAGGCCGTCGAATGTCGCGGTGCCGCGGCCGATTTCATCGAGAATGACGAGCGAGCGCTCCTTCGCCTGATTGAGGATCGCCGCCGTCTCGACCATCTCGACCATGAAGGTCGAGCGCCCGCGCGCCAGATCGTCCGAGGCGCCGACGCGCGAGAAAAGCCGGTCGACCACGCCGATATCAGCCTTCGCCGCCGGGACGAAAGAGCCCATT
>CAWESJ010000315.1:0-6466 GCA_963811015.1 uncultured Alphaproteobacteria bacterium
AACAGGTCAATTTCGACTGGATCGAGCCATCGCGCAAAATCCGCATCAACATCGATCAAAATCAGGCCCGGCTTTTGGGCTTGAGCTCGCGGGCGCTCGCCGAGGTTTTGAACGGCGTGATGACCGGGACGCCGATCACCCAGGTGCGCGACGGCATCTATCTGGTCGACGTGATTGCGCGGGCGCAGGATGAGCAGCGGGTCTCTCTTTCCACCTTGCGCGCGCTTCAGCTGCCGCTCCCCAACGGGCGCACGGCGCCGCTGAGCCAGGTCGCGAGCTTCGATTTCGAGCAGGATTATCCGCTGGTGTGGCGGCGCCAGCGCGTTCCGACTTTGACGGTGCAAGCCGACGTCGCCTCGGGCGCGTCTCCCGAAAGCGCGGTCCGGGCTCTTTCTCCAGAAGTTGCGAAACTGAATGAAAGCCTGCCTAAAGGCTATCACATAGAAGTCGGCGGAACGGTCGAGGAAAGCGCGCAATCGCAGGCCTCGGTTTTCGCCAAGATCCCGCTGATGCTTTTTCTCATGGCGCTCATCCTCATGGCTCAGCTACACAGTTTCAGCCGGCTGTTCCTGGTCGTGAGCATCGTCCCAATGGGACTCATCGGGATCGTCGTGGCGCTGCTCATTTTCGGCCAGCCGTTGGGCTTTGTCGCGATCCTCGGCATTTTGGCTCTCATCGGAATTATCGCCCGCAACGCGGTGATTCTCATCGAGCAGATCGAGACCGAGCGGGGAGAGGGGCGCCGACGCATGGGACGCCGTCGTCGAGGGAACCGCGTCGCGCTTCCGCCCGATCATGCTGACTGCGATTTCGACGGTTCTCGGCTCGATTCCGATCGCCCCGACCGTGTTCTGGGGCCCTATGGCCTTCGCGATCATGGGCGGCTTGTTCGTGGCGACAGTCCTTACCCTCCTCGTCCTGCCGGCGCTCTATGTCACGGCGTTCAGGATCGCGGAGCCGGCTGACAGGCGGAACGCGGCCTGATTGGACCAAGCTGTCGCGCAATGCCGGCGTTTCGTCCGCGCGCCAGGAGAAAGCGGAGCCGCCATGGCGTTCTCGCGGATCTTTTATTCGCCCCGCTCGCAAGTTGCGTAATAGAAGCGCGCGCGCTGGTCGGGCCGCCGGCTGCTGGCCTCGATCTTCTCTTCGACGCGAGATCTCGCGGAAGCTTTGGTCTTGCAGGAGCTTTTGGATCTCCTCGGGGCCGAAGTGATGGGTTTGGTAAAGGATGCGGCCGCTGGCGTCGCGCGAGAGGTAAGTCCCATATTCGCCGGTGTGAGGGAGATCGCCCACATAGAGCTCGGCGTAAGTCGGGTTGATGTCGTCCGATAATCCGGAGAACGAGATCGATAGCTTGCCTTTGGGGGAGAGCGCGTCGCGGATATTCTTCAAGAGCTGAACGCGATCGGAGACGTCTCCTACAACGGACGCGACGAGCTGGCAGACCGCCCCGTCGAACTGCGCATTCCCGAGTTCGAACCCTGAAAGGCTCGCGACGTCCCGCAGATGGAACTCGGCTTCCCGCATATTGCAGAACTCGCGCGAGAGCTCTTCGATCGCCGCCCGATTGATGTCAATGCCGAGGACTGCGCATCCCCGCTGGAGGAGGAGCCGCGCCGCGCCGCCTGTCCCGCAGCCGACGTCTAGAACGCGCGTCGGAAGCGTTAGCGTGGAAAGCCAGCGCTCCACATGCGGCATATGCGTTTTCGTTGGGATTTGCGCGGGATCGTAGTCGGCCCAGCCCTGTCGGTTCCGCGCATTCATGCCGATATGCTTGCTGTGTTTTGCGCCCCACTCTCGAAATATCGACCATCGCCACCGCAGGCCGTGCAGCAGAACGGCAACGCCGAGGGGGTCTTCACGTCAAGAGGCGCGAGGCGAAGGCTCTCGCTCAGTGCTTGCCATACTCCAGGGCGAAGCCTTTTCGCTGCGCCAGAATATAGGCCTCGAGAGCCTTCAGGCGGGGGTCGTCGTCGGCGAAAGGCTTGCCGCGAACCGGGTTTTCGATGCACCAGTTGATCATGTCGCGAAGGAGCGCGACGCGGCCGAGCTGGACCTGGAACTTCGGATAGGTCTCTGGATGGGTGTTCGAGCCGTCCGGATGGCACATGTCGCAGGAGATCGCGTTGGTCCCGCCGAGCGCCTTGGCGTCATGAAAAATGCGCTTGCCTTCGGCCACTAATTTTTCGGTTGAATCCCGCCAGATTTGGCGATCGCGGTCGGTATAGGCGCCATAGGTCTGAAACTGATCCCCTGAAGCAGGGGCGGTCGCGGCCTGCGTTCCGCCGGCTCCTTCGGCGGCGGCGACTTGCCATTCGCTGTCAGGATGCTTGCGCCGCCATTCCTGCATCAGAGCGTCGGCGATTTTTTGCCCCTGCTCGCGCGTCAGAGGATCGCCGGGCTTGACGTCCGCGACCTCGATCGAGGTTTCGCCGTCGCAGAGGCCGACCACGAGGCCGCCGTTTTGCGCGGCGGGCAGGGCGTGGCGCGGCAAGTCCTGGCGCGGCAAGTCTTGGCGCGGCAAGTCGTCGCCGGCTTGCGCGGCCGCCGCCGATCCGAGGCCGAGCGCGAGCGCGACAATGCAAGATAGGCGCATCCCATCGTCTCCCCTGGCGCGCGTCCCGATCCTATGGATTTGTTTGATCGATGGGAGCGCGGCTTGAATGCAAAGCGCCAAAGCGCGTTTTGGAATAAACAGATCAAGATTTTCGAAGGCGTTGTCTAGAAGCTGGCGAGGCTTGTGGCCGGCGGGCGATCCTTCGCGCCGTTCGAGACGAGATAGCTGGAGCGAATGGTGACGGGGTTGCGATTCCACAAGGCGTAGACCTTGTCGACCATACCCGAGGCCAGCGCGGTGATCTGGCCGTCGCCGCATCCGTCGAAGGCGTTGAACGGGTCGGCGCGGTTCATCTGCACGGTGAGCTTCGGCAATCCCTCGGGCGCGTAGGGCCAGGGCCAGGCGGTTGACAACAGCCCGTAGAAATTGATGTTGCCGATCCGGTTGACAAGCATTTGATGAGTGTGGCCGTGGATCACGGTCACTTTGTCGAAGCCGGCGAGAATGGCTTGAACATCCTCCGCGTCGTCGGTCCAGAAGTTCCAATTGCGGTAATATTTGTAGAGCGGCGAATGCGAGAAGACGACGATCGGCGTCTTCTTGTCGATCTTGGCGAGATCATTCTTCAGCCATTGGCGGCCCTCCGCGCCGACCTCGAAGCGCGACTGGACGCCATTGTCGAGGCCCGCGACCGTTTGCATTCGCTCGGCCGGGCTCATGCCGCGAGGGGTCCAGAAATCCTTTTCCTGAACGCTCATCAGCGTCACGAAATGCACGCCCTTGTGGTCGAAGGAATATTGCGGCGCGCCGAACAAGCTCCGCCAATGCTCGCCCATGTCGTAGAACCAGTCATGCTCGCCGACCATGATCTTGAGCGGCGCCTTCAGCCCTTTCAGGATTTCGGCGCCGAGATCGAGCTCCTCCTTCCGGCCGAGCTGGGCCAGATCGCCGCCGAAAAGAACGAAATCGGGCTGCGGGTTGATCGCATTGACGTCCTCCACCGCCTTCACCGCGGATCGGATGAAGCGATCATTGACGTTCCGCGTGTAGAGATGAGAGTCGGAAATATAGGCGAAGGTAAAGCTCTGCGCGCCCGCCTCCTGCGCCTCGGCCACCTCGATCAGCTGGAAGCTCTGCGGCGTGATCAGCCCTTTCGCGGCGGCGATCCCGGCCGAGGCCCCGGCGACGGTGAGAAAGCCGCGCCTGGAGATGGCGCCGAGCTGAGCGAGATCGCCGAAGAAGGACGCCCGCTCCTCATAATGCTTGGTCTCGATGCTCTTGTGCGCGCCCGCCATGACGTTTCTCCTAAAAGGCGCCGATCGTCGCCGGATTGCGCAGATCCGGGTTGGTCCCGATGTCGCCGAGGTCTCCCTTGCGGCCTTCGGCGATGTCGGTCTCGCGCTGAGGCCGCGTGGTCTTCAGCCCGGTCTGCCTGGCGATCTCGGCCTTGTTGAAGCCGGCGAATTGGTCGTCGGTGAGCGCGAAGAGGAAGGCGACCAGGTCGTCGATCTCGGATTCGCTCAGCGCGAGCCGCTGCATGCCGCCGTCGAGATAGGGATTGGGGACGCCGCCCTTGTTGTAATGATCCATCACGTCCCACAAGGTCGCGAGCGAGCCGTCGTGCATATAGGGCGCGGTGACGCCGATATTGCGCAAGGTCTCGCTCTTGAACGCCCCGATGTCGGCCTCGTTCTTAGTGACGAGAAACCGGCCAAGCTCGGAATAGGAGGTCTGCAGGGCGAGCTCGTCGAGCTGCCGCGTATCGCCGCTCCGCAAGACCGCCGCCGCCTTGCGGGCGAGCGCGGCGAAATCCTGCTTATGCGCCGCGATCCCGATATTGTGGAATTTCTGATCCGAGAAGAGCGGCGAGACGGCGTTGAACGCGTGGCAGGAGCTGCAGCGCGCTTTGCCTTGGAACAGCTCCCAGCCGCGCTTGGCCTGATCGCTTATGGCCTGCTGATCCCCGGCCAGGAAATGGTCGAACGGGGAATTGCCGGAATATTGGGTGCGCTCGAAAGCGGCGATGGCGGAAGCGATTTCGTCATAAGTGACGTCATTGCCGTAGATCGCGTTGAAGGCCTGCGCATATTCGGGAATCTTGCGCAGCTTCGCGACCACGTCGGCCGGATCTTTCTGGCCCATCTCGACCGGATTGAGGATCGGAAGCTTGGCCTGATCTTCCAGCGCCGCCGCCCGGCCGTCCCAAAATTGCGAGGCTTGGAACATGGCGTTGAGCACGGTCGGCGCGTTGCGTTGCCCATGTTGGCCGTTGACGCCGGCCGAGGTCGCGCTATTGCCGCGATGATCGGTAAAGCCCTTGGCCGGATCGTGGCAGGTCTCGCAGGCGACCGTATCGTCAACGGAAAGGCGCTTGTCCTTGAACAGCTTCTCGCCAAGCGCGACAAGCTCCGGAGTTGGTTCATGGCCTGCAGGCACGGCGATCGCGTAGAGCTGCGGCGATGCGCCGAGAGGGAGAACGGGCTTTTCAGCCGGCTGCCTTTGCGCGGCTTGCAGCGGCGGCGGCTGAGGGCTTTCGGGAATGTTGAGCGTGACCGCGAGAACGCCGATGACCGCGGCCGCTACCGCGAAGGCGGCGATCAACATCCCGCGCGTAGTCAGCATCGCCGCCTCCCCACTTCACCTTAATATTCGTGGCCGTTCCCAGCTTTGCGCCGCCGAGCAGCCATTGCCATTTTTATTTTGACGCGAGCGCTCAAGACTTCGAAACGCATCAGTATGGAAGCATATTGGCGGATGGAGCGCCAGCCATAAATGCGGCGTGTCCGGAACGCCCTGTTTGGCGACGCCATTTCTCGGATGAACTCGCGACGCCGAGCCGCGATCCGCGGGTTGCGCGGACCCACGCCGCCGGTTCGCCGGCGAGAGCTTCTCGCCCATTCTGAACCGCCGTTCGATTGCGCCGATCCGGAAAAACAATCGAAAAGCTTGATCCATGGCAAATCGCAAACCTGCGACGCGCTGCAACATGTCTTGTGCGCGGCGCTTATAGCGTCCTTCGATGAAGCGGCCGTGACGGATGCGTCGGTTCGCGGCAAGCCGGCGGGGCGGTCGCCTGGCGAGGCTTCAGGGCGCGCCCTCCGCGCCGGGGGCCGGTCAAAAATTCTTGAGCCATCAAGACATGGCAGCTTGAAAGGCGCGCAGCTCTCCCGCATGGACGGCCGAGCCGCTTCGGCGACGCGCAACCGGCGCGCCTTGGAGCATGACGGCGAAACGCGGCGTCCGGCTGCAGCAACCAGGGAGAATCAACCATGGCCAAGGACCGCGCGCATGAGAAATATGACGCGCTGATCTTTCTCTGTCACGGGCTCGCGCCGGTTCGCACGGCCGTCGCCCATCCCTGCGACGAAAGTTCCCTGCGCGGCGCTTACGAGGCTGCGAAGGCGCATATTATTCACCCGATTCTGGTTGCGCCAAAGCTGAAGCTCAGCGCGCTCGCCGCTTCGCTCGGCTTGGATATTTCAAAATTTCAGCTGATCGACGCGCCGCACAGCCATGCGGCGGCGGCCAAGGCCGTCGAGCTCGTCCGCACGGGCGAGGCCGACGCGCTCATGAAAGGCAGCCTTCATACCGACGAGCTCATGGCCGAGGTGGTGCGCAAGGAGACCGGAATCAGGACTGAGCGACGCGTCAGCCATGTCTTCATCATGGACGTTCCGACCTATCACAAGCCCTTGTTCGTCACCGACGCCGCGGTGAATATTTCCCCCACGCTCGACGACAAGGCCGACATCGTTCAAAACGCGATCGATCTCGCCCACGCGCTCGGCGTCGAAAATCCGAAGGTCGCGATCTTGTCGGCGGCGGAGACGGTCAATTCCAAGATTCCCTCGACCATAGACGCGGCGGCGCTCTGCAAAATGGCCGATCGCGGCCAGATCTCCGGCGGCG
>CAWESJ010000316.1:0-7499 GCA_963811015.1 uncultured Alphaproteobacteria bacterium
CCGGCAATGTAGTTGATGATGCCCGACGTTTCGCTATAGGGATTCAGAAGCAGCGGAAATACGTAGGGAAATACGCGCCCGTCGGTTGAATCGGTGCGGCCGTGGTTGATCGTGATCAGCGGCGCTTGGTCCTGGGTGATGCGATCGATCATGGCGTAGGCGATGCCGACCGACAGCGGATTCCAGGCCGCGATCGCAGGGTGGCTTTTCTGGCGCTCGTAGCATTCGACGCCGCGCTCGACTTCATATTGGGTTTCGCATTCATCCCAAGTGAGCTTCACGCCATTGACGCCGCCGTCGCGGATGTTGATCAGGTTCAAATAGTCGATGAAGCCACCGAAGAAGCCTGTGCCGCCGGCGGCATAAGGTCCGACGCGGTAACTCTGCAATGGGAAATATTGTTCATCGGCGTTGGCCGAGGTGGCGATGGGTATGGCGAACGAGATAGCCAGCGCGGCGGTACGTAAGTTTCCAAGATAAGACACGGCGAGTCTCCAAGGGATGAATGAGAATTGGATTATGGGTTTTTGATAGGTTCGCGTGGCCGGCGGAGTCTCTTCGCTAGGCGATCCCAGAGGGCAACCAGACCGTCCGGCTCCGCGATGAGGAAGATGATGATGAGGGAGCCCAGAACGATGCGCTGGCTCATGTCGAGTACGCCCGAATCGAAGAAGCCGCCCAGGAGGAAGCTGCCGACTCGAGACAGGACGAGGGGAAACACCACGATCAGCGCGGCGCCGAAGTATGCGCCGCGGATCGAAGCCAGGCCGCCAATGATAATGACGAAAAGAATCTCGAAGGATCGGTCAAGATTGAATCCGGCGGGCTCCACCGTGCGCAAATAAGCGAACGCCCAGAGGGCTCCCGCGACGCCGACGATGAAGGACGAAATTCCGAAGGCGAGCAGCTTGGTCTTCAGGACAGGGACGCCAATTACTTTGGCGGCGAGTTCGTTGTCGCGCACCGCAATGAAATTATGTCCGGTTTGGGTGTTTACGAGCCGGTAAGCGAGGGCCGTCAGCACGGCGACGATTGTCAACGCGAATAGATATCGCCCGACGGGACCGTCGAAGGAGACGCCGAATAGCGCCAGTGGCGGCGCATCAATCACGCCCGACGCATTGTTGTTGGAGAACCACCCGAATTTAGTCAGCGCCCATTGCACAAAAAACTGGGCGGCGAGCGTGGAGACTGCAAGATAGAACCCCCGCAATCTTAGGCTCGGCAGGCCGAACGCTATGCCAATCGCGGAGGTGGAAAAGCCCGCCAGAACGATGCTGACGATCAGCGGAAGCCCGTGGATGCGTAGATTGAAATTATAGGCGGCGAAAGCGCCGACCGCCATGAAGGCGGCTGTTCCCAGCGACAGCTGACCGGCATATCCCGTTAGCAGATTGAGGCCGACCGCTGCGAGCGACAGAGCAAGGAACGGCGTCAGGATCGCGTCAAAAATATAGGCGCCGCACGCGAATGGAATGACGCCGTAAGCGATGGCGAGCACCGCGATCGGGCCGGTCCATGCAGGGAGCCGCCAAAAACTCGTTTCAGGTCCATCGACAACGGTTGTTGACATGGTCTCAGGCCCTTTCGACGAGCTTTTGGCCGAAGAGACCGGCGGGCCGCACCAGAAGAAAGGCAAGAGCGATGACATAGGCGAACCAACTCTCGATGCCGCCTCCGAAAAAGGGGCCGACATAGACTTCGGCGAGTTTTTCGGAGGCGCCGATCAGCAGCCCGCCGACGATAGCGCCGAGGATCGAGTCGAAACCGCCCAGGACCAGCACCGGTAGAGCCTTCAGCACCACCAGCGACAGCGAGAATTGGACCCCCAGGCGCGCGCCCCACAGCAGGCCGGCCACCAGCGCCACCGCCCCCGCCGCGGTCCAGACCGTGGCCCATATGCGCGGTAGCCTCAGGCCGACCGCGAAGGCAGCGAACTGGTCGTCGGCCACCGCACGAAAGGCGAGGCCGATCCTAGTGTAGCGGAAGAAGGCGGTAAGAAGGGCGACCACGGCCGCCGCGACGGCAGCGGCGAACAGATCGAACTTGCTGATAAGGATTCCCTCGACTTCGAACGGCGTATCGTCGATGCCGAGATCCAGGCCATGCACCTGGGTACCCCAGGCGAGTTGGGCAGCGCCTTCGATGACGTAGGACAGCCCCAGCGTCGCCATAAACAGAGTAATGGGCGGCTTGTTGACCAGCGGCCGAAGCACGACCCGTTCGATCGCCAAGCCGAGGACCACCATGACTGCGAAGGTGGCGAGGAAGGCGAGCGCAAACGGAACGCCCCGTTCGACAAGGCTGACAAAGGTCAATGCCGCGAACAGCAACATCGCACCTTGCGCAAAATTGAGCACGCCGGAGGTTTTGTAAATCAGCACGAAGCCGATCGCGACGAGCGAATACATGATGCCGGATAGCAGTCCGCCGACCAGAACTTCCGATAGGAACGAATAATCGAAATCAAACACATGCGGCTCCGGCTGGTTCATGGTCATGAGCGACGCCGAGATAGGCGTCGATGACGGCCGTGTCGGCGCGAACCTCTGCCGGCGTCCCATCGGCGATCTTGCGGCCATAATCGAGGACGGCGACCCGATCCGACAGGCCCATCACGACGCCGATGTCGTGCTCGATCAGAACCACGGTCGTTCCAAACTCGGTGCGCGCGGCGCGCACGAACTGGGCCATCTCCCGCTTTTCGGTGGCGGTCATGCCAGCCATCGGTTCGTCGAGCAGGAGGATTTTCGGCGTTGCGACGAGCGCCCTGGCAAGTTCGACTCGCTTTTGCAAGCCATAGGGCAGCGTGCCTACCAGCCGCTGCCCTATGGCATCGAGATCGAGAAATTTGATGATCGCCTCGGCGCGCGCGCGCGCATCGTCGTTTTCTCGCCGGGCGCGCCCGAGGCCGATGATCTGCTCGACGAAATTGGCGCGGCGGACGGCGACCCGTCCGGTCACAATATTGTCGAATACGGTAAGGCCCGGGAAAAGAGCGAGATTTTGAAAGGTGCGCGCAACGCCAAGTCGCGCCAGTCGCTGCAGTCGGCGTCTGAGCGAAGCTTTGTCCGCCGATCCACACGCTGCCCGCTATTGGGTCGGTAGAGCCCGCTGATCACGTTGATCAGCGAACTCTTTCCGGCGCCGTTCGCCCCGATAATGGCGCGGATTTCGCCGGGCTGCACGGCAAGATCGACATCCGCCACGGCGATGACGCCGCCGAAGGACAGCGAGATGGCGTCGAGCCGCAAAGCGGGCGGCGGAGCAGCTCCCAGGCTTATCGATCGCTCGTCGGCGGCCGGGGCGACGCGAGCGTCCACAGCCGCAGCCTCAAGCAGATTGAGCGCACTTGCTCCTGATACACCGCAGGCCATCAACGCACTCACTTCCTCAAGATAAATCCATGGCGACCGAATCCCCGCAGCTCATTCGGCCGCGACCACCAGCTTCCGCTCCGCTTCAAGCTGTCGCACCAGCGGGATGACGTGTTTGCCGAAGAATTCGACTTCTTCCTGGAAGTGCAGGAAGCCGAGGAGGATGAGATCGACGCCGACGTCTTTGAGGGCGAGGATGCGTTCGGCGATCTGTTCGGGCGAACCAATCAGATTGGTCTTGAAGCCGTCGTTGTATTGAACGAGATCCTCCAGGGTGGACTTCGCCCAGTTGCCTTCGCGCTCCGGCGAGGCGGCGCCGGCGTTCTGCACTTCATGGTGAAAGGCGCGCACGGCGTCCGGATCGGCGTTTTCGAGGATCTCCGCCAGCACCTGGCGCGCTTCGGCTTCGCTCGGCCGCGCGATGGCGAAAGCGTTGACGCCGATCTTCACGGAATGAGCGTTGCGCGCAGCCTTGGCCCGGATGTCGTCGACTTGGGCTTTGACACCCTCGGCGGTGTTGCCATTGGTGAAATACCAGTCGGAAACGCGCGCGGCCATGTCGCGCGCGGCCCGCGAACTGCCGCCCTGGAAAATTTCTGGCAAAGGCTGCAGCGGCTTCGGCCGCAAAGTGAAGTCGCGGAAGCGATAGAAATCGCCGTTCAGCGTGAAATTATCCTCGCTCCAGATGCCGCGCAGCGCGCGGATGAACTCCTCGGAGCGGCGATAGCGTTCGTCATGGTCGAGCCACGGTTCGCCGATGGCGTGGAATTCGCCGCGGAACCAGCCGCTGACGACATTCACCGCAATGCGGGCGTTGGTCAGATGGCTGATCGTCGCCACCTGCTTGGCGAGCAGCGCCGGATGCCAGGGGCCGGGAAGAACCGCGGCGATGACTTTCAGCTTTTCCGTCGCCGCCAGCAGGGCATGCGTGAACGACACCGATTCATGCTGATACTCGGCCCCGTAGCCCGCGGTGAAGCGGATCTGGCTCAGCGCATAGGCGAAGCCCGACGCCTCGGCGACCTGCGCAAGGCGCCGGTTGTAATCGAAGTCCCAGCTGGTGCGCTGCTTGACCTTGCTGATCACCAGGCCGCCGGAGACGTTTGGCACCCAATAGGCGAATTGAAGGGGCGCGGCCGATGGCTCCGGCGCTTGCGAAGATGCGGTGTTGCTCATGATCTTCCTGCCTCTCGATCGTTTGAAAACTCGCGGTCGCCGGCCCTCATCCGACCGCGGCCGCGCGCGCCGGACTATGAGCGAGGAGATGCGCCGCCTCCTCGGCCGCCCGCGCAATCCGCTCCTGCACCGCGGCCGAGGGCGCCCGCTCTGCGTCGAATTCATCCTCCGTGGCGTAGACGAAGGTCGGGACCGTGAAGGCGCGAAAAAAGCTGAGCAGCGGGCGCAGCTGATGTTCGCCGATCAAGCCGTGCAGGGGCGTTCCGCCGGTCGCGGACAGCACGGCGATGCGTCCTACGAGGGCGTCGCGATCGATGAGATCGAAGATGTGCTTCAACGCGCCGGCGATGCTGGCCCGGTAGACGGGCGTGCCGACCACCAGAAGATCGGCGCTCTCGATCGTGCGCAGGATCTCCTCGCCCGCCGGCGAGGCCTGATCGCGCGACAGCGCCGTGAGAAGATGGGAGGCGGCGTCCGCCAAGTGGACGGTCCTGACGGCGGCAGGAACCTTCGCGGCGATGGCCGTCGCGAGAGCGCCGGCGAGGGACGCCGTCCGCGAGTTTGCGCGGGGACTGCCGTTCAGCGTCACGATCGTGCGCGACGCCAGATGGATGGTCATGAGCGAGGGTTCCAAATACAGAGAGGCCGCGCCGCGGCGCTGCGGTCCTCATCTTGCGGCAAGCCGCATGCCAAATGTATAATTATCGCAATTTCAAGAATATAATTTGATTTTACGTTCAACATGGCAGTTGCATATGCAGCATAGCATGCAACCGTCTGATGCATTTCAAACAGAGCCTCTGCGTCTGCGTTCAGGCGCGCGGACGAAGATGGGGTATTCGCGGCATCTGGCGCAAAAGTACCAAGCGCCAGGCTGACAGGTCATGGGCATTGCGCCGATAATCAACCTCCCCTTCTTTTCAAACGTTCTGGCGCCAAACCCGCAAACTCGGTTCGAGAAATGCGGCGCGAGGGGGCGATCGGAGCGAGGAGAGATCCGGCCCAGACGCCGGACAAAATGCGCTCTAACCAATTGATTTATACCTATATTCTTTGATTCGCATAAGGATAATTATGGAACATAAATGTCCCAATCGACGGCCGAGGCCTTCCAGGTCGTCCCGCTAAATCCGGCGACTCGGCGACTCGGCTTTGAATAGCATGGCGAATGGCCGGCCGGCCATGGCGGCGCCAAGCGCTGTGGTCAGCTTCAGCGGCGTGCAGGCACCGAGCGCATTCAACGCCGAAGCGACAAATTGCTTCTGCATTTCTTGGTCGCCGTGGAGCTTGGCAAAGCTGATGCGCGGCGCGCCGAGGATCTCGCCGCTGCGCTTGAAGCTGAACACCAGCGTCAGCTCCATTCCCGCCGAGGCCGCGGGCGGGCGCCAACAGGCGCGGATCGCCGGCCCCACGTCCGCCAGTCGGGTCAAGACTTGAACGCCGCTGGGCTGCGCCAACAAGACGGAGTCGGCGTAGAGAAGCGAAGTCAGAGTCAAGGCAACCTTGGCCAGTCGGCATGCCCGCATTGAGATTTTCCTGCTCGTAAAATCAAACAGCGGGAAACCGGCGCAATGCGCTTGGCAAGCGTCAGATTTGCTTTGTCAATTCATTCTCCAAGCGCTCTACCGCCGTCGGGAATCAGTGAAGATTGGCGGCGAGGTTGACCGGCTGATTGTTCTGGATGGAAACCGGGAGTGTGAGCGCCGCCAAGTCCGGCGAAGCGAATGAAGCCATAGCGTTCACGAGTTGCGTAGCCTGAGAGATGAGCGCCGTGTTGGCGCCGCTCAGCGTAAACTGGTTGCCGGTACCAGTTTGCCCAACTGTGTTCGACGCCCCGGTGACGGTGAGGTGGTCATTTACGGTCGCCAAAACCTGATTGCTCGAGCCGGTGACTGTCGCCGTGCTTCCCGCTCCGATCTGCGCCAGGCCGCTGCTGATCGAAATGGCGTCGCTGGTTCCGCTTGCGCCGACATAAGCGCCGCTGCCCGCCACAGTGACGCTGTCGGAGGATCCCCTGATCAGAATGGCGTCATTGGCCGCGCCGGCGATGGTATTTGAGGAGCCGAGGATCGCAACCGAACTATTCGCGGCGACATTCGCGGATCCAGAGGACATGGAGATAAGGCTATTCACGCCGCTGACGTTGACTGTGTCTCCCGTCCCCGTCAGGACTCCCGCGACATTCGAGCCGATTTTGACCGTGTTCGAATTCCCGGCGATCGAGGCGCCGGCTCCGTTCTCCTCAGTAATCGACCCGCTCGTCACGGAAATGCTGTTGCCCACACCCGAAACATCGACCGACATTCCCGATCCGTTTGCGACCAGGCTGCCGCCGCCGAGCATCTTGATGACGTCGTTGGACCCAGTGACCGTGACCGAGGCTCCGGCCTCGACCGTAATCGTCGCATTGCTGACCGTAACCGTGTTGCCAGCGCCTTTCACGTCGATCGTATTGCTCGAGCCCGTGATCGTCGCCACGTCATTCGCCGTCAGCGTGATCGCATCGTTCGATCCGTTGGTCTTGACCGCGCCGCCGCTCTCGATCTTAATCGACGCGTTGCTCGCGTTGACAACGTCGGAGTCGTCGATCGGCACCCAATAATAGCCATTCCAATAGCCGGTGATCAGACCGCCGTTCACGTCGAACGCATTGCCCGACCCCGTCGCCGTGATCGTGTCCAAATTGCCGGTAACCCCTATGGTCGCGTTCGACGTCGCGTTCACCGTATCGGATGAACCGGTCACTGCGACCCCGGCGCCGCTCGCCACGGTGATCGCGCCGGAGCTTAGGGACGCTGTGTCGCCCGTGCCAGTCACGGTCAATGTGTCGTTCGTTCCGGTCGCCGTCACACCGCCATTCGATTTCTCGGTAATCGCCGCCCCATTGCCTGAAACGATCGCCGTTGCGCCGGCCTCGATGGTGATGAGGCCGCCGGCGAAACTAAT
>CAWESJ010000317.1:0-6889 GCA_963811015.1 uncultured Alphaproteobacteria bacterium
GGATTGTCGGAGCTGACATATTTCGGGTCGGACGCGCCGAGCCGGCCGTCTTTGCCGGGGAGACGGAAGCTCCACTGCCATTGCTGACCGACAACCTCTATCTCGCTCGCGTCTTTCGGGACGGTGACGAACCGGCGCCACACGGACAGGCCGGGCGCCAACAAAGCCACCACAGCCATCGCGGTCGCCATGGCGAGGCAAATCTCGACCGTCTTGTTTTCCGGCTGATAGGCGGCGCGTCGTCCGTCTCGGTGACGGAAGCGAAACAGGCAATAGGCCATGAAAGATATGGTGGCGATAAAGCCGGCGCCGGTAATCCAAAAGGTGAGGCCTATGGTTTCATCAATATCGCGCCAGTTCGAGGCGATCGGAGTCATCCACCACGGGCTCAGCGCATGAAACAGCACGGAGCCGATCACGATCAAAACCAACGCCGCCGCGACAGCCATTCCTTCATCCTCGTCTTGAAGGGCTACGCATATGATTTCAACGCAACGCCGTATATTTCGAGAGGTCGGCGGACAGCTTTCTTCGCATGGTCGCGATGCTTGTGCTGCAGCTTCAACGCCATTGCGCCGGCGGCCGCTCGCGCTCCATAGACAGAGATAACGTCACATATGGCGGAAAGTCTCACGCCATAAGGATGAATATCTTTAGGTTCGGTTTCGGTGTATTGGATATTTGGCGGGAGCCAGGCTTTTCAGGAGGTCGGAGTTTTGGAGAGGCTGCGGCGGAATGTGTTGCGTCGATTTTGCAGCCCGAATGGACGTCCTGGCAATTTGGCGGCGCGTCATGCTCGTGCATCAACCGTGAGCATCCGCCATTGGCGCCTGGAATTTGTGCTTGCTTCGACGATGCGTTTTTGCTCTTGAACCGCTTTCGCCCGACATAGGGTGGCGGCGAAGTCTTGGTCCCGCCGCATCGGCGGGATTGATCCGGCGGATCGTCGCCGTTCAGCGCAGGCTTGCTTAAAGCCTCACGGCGCGTCGGCGGCGCGGCCAGGATATTTCGGATAATTTGCAGTGACGATTTCCGCGGCGATCCATCACGTCACCCATTATAAATACGATCGGCCGGTCATGCTCGGGCCGCAGACGATTCGCTTGCGCCCGGCGCCGCATTGCCGAACCAAAGTCCTCGGCTATTCGCTCAAGCTGACGCCGGCGAATCATTTCGTGAATTGGCAGCAGGACCCTCACGGCAATTGGCAGGCTCGCTTCGTCTTCCCCGAGAAAGTGACGGAGCTGAAGATTGAGGTGGATCTGACCGCCGCGCTCGCCGTCATCAACCCGTTCGACTTCTTCATCGAGCCTTACGCCGAGCAGTTTCCTTTTGCTTATGAGCCCGGGCTCAAGGCTGAGCTTGCGCCCTATCTCGACCTCGAACCGCTCGGGCCGCGCCTCGCCGCCTTTATGGACGCGCTGCCCGCGGGTCCCGTGCATAGCGTCACCTTTCTCGTCTCCCTCATCGCCGAGCTCCGGAAAGCCATTCGCTATGTGATCCGGATGGAGCCCGGCGTGCAGAGGCCGGAGGAAACCCTAGAGCTCGCCTCCGGCTCCTGCCGCGACTTCGGCCTGGCTGCTCGTCCAAATTCTTCGCCGCCTCGGCCTCGCGGCGCGCTTCGTGTCCGGCTATCTCATTCAATTGCGCGCCGACATCGAGCCGCTCGAGGGGCCGAAGGGAACCGAGCACGATTTCACCGATCTGCACGCCTGGGCCGAGGTCTATCTGCCGGGCGCCGGCTGGATCGGAATGGACGCGACCTCGGGCCTGTTCTGCGGCGAGGGCCATTTGCCCGTCGCCGCGACGCCGCACTACCAGTCCGCCGCTCCCATTTCCGGCGTCGTGGAGCCGGCCAATGTCGATTTCCATTTCGATATGCGCGTGACCCGCGTCGCCGAGTCCCCCGGATCACGCTGCCATTCTCTGACGCCGCCTGGGAAAAGCTCGACGCGCTTGGCGAAAGGGTCGACGCCGATCTCGTCGCCCATGACGTCCGCCTGACGATGGGGGGCGAGCCGACCTTCGTCTCGATCGACGATTTCGAATCGGAGGAATGGAACACGGCGGCCGTCGGGCCGACGAAGCGGGCGTTCGCGGACAAGCTCATTCGCCGCTTGCGGACGCGTTTCGCGCAAGGCGGCATGCTTCATTATGGACAAGGCAAATGGTATCCCGGAGAGAGCCTGCCGCGCTGGGGGTTTTCGGTCTATTGGCGCAAGGACGGCGAGCCGATCTGGAAGAATCCGGGCCTCATCGCCGAAGTCGGGGAGAGCAGGGCGGCCCAGCGGGACGTCGCGGCGATCGACGATGCGCAGCGCCCGCAGGCCGAGCGCCTCGCCGCCGGCGTCGCGGAGCGGCTCGGCATAGAAGCCGACTATGTCCATCCGGCCTATGAGGATCCGGCGGCCTGGCTCCTCAAGGAAGGCAATCTGCCTGAGAACGCCGATCCGCTCGATCCGAAGCTCGAGGACGCCGAAGAGCGCAACCGCATGATCCGGACGTTCGCGCGCGGCCTCACCAAGCCGTCGGGCTACGTCCTCCCGGTGCAGCGCTGGAACGCGGAGGCCAGCGGCGATCCGCGGGCGCGTTGGCTCAGTGAGAAATGGACCTTGCGGCGCGGCAAGCTCTTTCTTGTTCCAGGCGATTCGCCGGTCGGCTACCGATTGCCTTTGTCGTCGCTGCCTTGGGTTCCGCCGGCGTCTTATCCTTTCATCGTCGCGCGCGATCCCTTCGAGGATCGCGAGCCGCTGCCGGCGGCGCATGAAATCGCCCAGCAATTCGAGCGCGGCCCGGAGTTGCCTGGGGCCTCGCGGCAGGAGCGCATCGAGCAAGAGGCGATCGCCGGCGCCGTGCGCACGGCGGTTTCGGTCGAGTCCCGCGACGGGGTCATCTGCGTCTTCATGCCTCCGGTCGAGAGTTTGGAGGATTATCTGGAGCTCCTCGCGGCGGTCGAAGCGAGCGCGGAGGCGGCGGGCGCGAAAGTCCATATCGAAGGTTATCCGCCGCCGCAGGATCCGCGGATCAATGTCGTCAAGGTCACGCCGGACCCGGGCGTCATCGAGGTCAATGTCCATCCGGCGGCGAGCTGGCGCGCGGCCGTCGAGACGACCAAAGGCCTCTACGAGGATGCGCGCCAGGTGCGGCTCGGCGCCGACAAATTCATGACCGACGGGCGCCACACCGGCACCGGCGGCGGCAATCATGTCGTCCTCGGCGGCGCGACGCCAGCCGATTCGCCCTTTCTGCGCCGCCCGGATCTGCTGAAGAGCCTGTCCTCTATTGGCAGCGGCATCCTTCGTTGTCCTATCTCTTTTCCGGCCTGTTCATCGGGCCGACGAGCCAGGCGCCGCGCGTCGACGAAGCGCGCCATGATCAGCTTTACGAGCTCGAAATCGCCTTGGCGCAATGTTCCGCGTCCCGGCGCGCAGCTTCGCCGCTCTGGATCATCGATCGGCTGTTCCGCAATCTTCTGGTCGACGTCACCGGCAATACGCATCGCTCTGAGATCTGCATCGACAAGCTTTATTCGCCCGACGGTCCGACCGGGCGGCTCGGGCTTCTCGAATTCCGCTCCTTCGAAATGCCGCCCGACGCGCGCATGAGCCTCGCGCAGCAGCTGCTGCTGCGCGCGCTCGTCGCCTGGTTCTGGCGCGAGCCGCAGCAGGGCGATCTGGTCGCGCTGGGGCACGGCGCTGCATGACCGCTTCATGCTGCCGCATTTCATCTGGCAGGATTTTCTCGGCGTTCTCGCCGATCTCGAGCGCGCCGGCTACGCGTTCGATCCGGTCTGGTTCGAGGCGCAGCGCGAGTTCCGCTTTCCGCTTTATGGCGCGGTTGAGCATGCGCGGCGTCGGCTCGAGATTGCGCCAGGCGCTGGAGCCCTGGCATGTGCTCGGCGAGACAGGCGCGATCGGCGGCACGGTCCGCTATGTCGATTCCTCGGTCGAGCGGCTGCAGGTGAAGGGCGAACGGCTTTGTCGCGGGACGCCATGTCGTCGCCTGCAACGGCCGCCGCATGCCCATGACCGCGACCGGAGCCTCGGGCGAAGCCGTCGCCGGGGTGCGGTTCAAGGCGTGGCAGCCGGCCAACGGGCTGCATCCGACAATTCCCGCTCATGCGCCCTTGACGTTTGATCTGGTCGACACCTGGAACGGCCGCGCGCTTGGCGGCTGCGTCTATCATGTCGCGCATCCCGGCGGGCGCAATTATGATACGTTTCCGGTGAATTCCTATGAGGCCGAAGCCCGCCGCCTCGCGCGGTTCCAGGAGTTCGGGCATACGCCGGGACCCTTCCCGACGCCGGCCGAGGAGCGCTCCGCCGAATTCCCGCTGACGCTCGATCTGCGTCGGCCAGCGGCCCAATAGAGCGTGTTCCGATTGGATGGACTTATCCAATCGGAACGCGCTCAAGATCAATAAGTTGGAGCATGTTCTGATCGAAAAAGTCGATCAACTTTTTCGGAACATGCTCTAATAGGGGCTGACCGGGGTCAGGCCTCGGCGGGCCGCGGGCGCGATGGCTTCCGGTTCAGGTGATCACCGTTGGCGCCGGGCGTCCGGTGAAATGCTGGATGCGCGCGATGTCGCGCGACAGCGCGATGAGATCGCCAAGCGCCGCTTGCGTGTCCTGATGCTGCCTCGCGGCGTCCGGTTCGAAGCGCTCAATATAGACCCTGAGCGTGGCGCCGGACGTGCCGGTGCCCGAGAGCCTGTAGACAATGCGGCCGCCGCCTTCGAAATGGAGGCGAACGCCCTGGTGTTTCGAGTCCGAACCGTCAACCGGATCGTGATAGGCGAAATCATCGGCCTCGACGATTTTGAGCCCGCCGAAGCTCCTGCCTTGCAAGCCAGGCAGGGACTCGCGCAGCGCCGCGACAAGCGCATGCGCGCCGTCGGCTTCGACTTCTTCGTAATCATGGCGCGAATAATAGTTCCGGCCATAGTCCGTCCAATGCTTATCGACGATGTCCTTGACGGATTCGCGCCGCGCCGCGAGAACATTGAGCCAGAGCAAAATGGCCCAGAGCCCGTCCTTTTCGCGGACATGATCGGAGCCGGTGCCGGCGCTTTCCTCGCCGCAGATCGTCGCCATTCCGGCGTCAAGCAGATTGCCGAAGAATTTCCAGCCTGTCGGCGTCTCGAACAGCGGAATTTTCAGCTTTGCCGCGACCTGGTCGGCGGCGCGGCTCGTCGGCATGGAGCGCGCGATTCCGGCGACCCCCTTTGCGTAGCCGGGCGCGAGATGCGCGTTCGCGGCCAGAAGCGCCAGACTGTCGGAGGGCGTGACAAAGAGGCCGCGGCCGATGATGAGATTGCGGTCGCCGTCGCCGTCCGAGGCCGCGCAGAGGTCGGGGCCGTCCGGGGCCATGGCGAGATCGAAGAGATGCTTGGCGTGGACGAGATTTGGATCTGGATGATGGCCGCCGAAATCCGGCAGCGGCGTCCCGTGCAGCACGGTTCCCGCCGGCGCGCCGAGCAGATCCTCGAAGATCCGGGCGGCGTAGGGGCCGGTCACCGCGGACATCGCGTCGAAGCGGAAGCGGAATCCGGCCTGGAACAAGGCGCGGATCTGGTCGAAGTCAAACAGGCGTTGCATCAATTGCGCATATTCATCGACCGGATCGATCACGACGACCTCGCCCGGTCCGAGCCGAACGGCGCCGAGCTGATCGAGATCGACGTCCGGCGCATTGACAATTCTATATTCCGTGATCGCCTTGGTGCGGGCGTAGACCGCTTCGGTTACTTTTTCGGGCGCGGGCCCGCCATTCGACACATTGTATTTGATGCCGAAATCGCCATGCGCGCCGCCCGGATTGTGACTCGCGCTGAGAATCACGCCGCCAAAGGCGCCATGCTGGCATGATGCGGCGTGCTCTTTTGGGCGGCGCTTTCCAGCGCCTTGACCGGATGTTTTTGCGCCAGCGCCAACAGGCCGTGCAAGACCCGGATGCCAATGGGGCCGCGTTGCTGGATCATCCCTTCAGCCCAACTGCCGGTGTGCGCGCCGATGGCCCGGGCGCGATCCAGCAGACAAGCCTGGCCGTGTTCGACCCCCGCCGATACGGGGAATGCAGATGGTTCCGATCCGTGGCGAACTTCCCGGTTCGACCAGCACATGGACGGCGATAACTTCCCGCCGCTGATTGAAGACGCGCACCAGCCGGAGCTCCAGCGCGCCCAGACTTGGCGGCCCACATACTCCGGCGGCACGGAGTAATAACCCCGCTGCAACTCGATGTAGCCGTCCCTGATGCACCCGGCGCGGGGCTTCCTCGAACACCGGGAACAAACCCGCCGGCAGCGGCGAGAGTTTTGGCCGTTCCACTGCGTTGAACACCTTGCCGACCTGCTGCCGGGTCGTGCCGTGAATGCGCGTTCGTAACCACCGCTCCCGAGGGGTCGGTCACTTGCCCGCGCAAGCTTCCGGTAGTTGTGGATGACTGCGCCGATGCAGGCGCTGGCAGCACGATCAACGCCGCCGCGATAAGAGTCGTCAAAATAAAAAGCGACAAATGTTTCAACGCACACCTTTTCTTTCCAGGCAGATTCAATTGAATGAGATTCGTTTACGGTTGTGCGGCGTCGCCTTCTCCACCGGGCGCCCCGAGCGACCACGGCGAAAGCAGCGAGGAAGCGCTTCGATTCGGCGCCGCCGTCAGGATGGCGTCCACTCCGGCCAGCAGCGTGATCACAGTCACCCCGTCCGACGGTCCGCCCTCGCCCGCGACGATCATCACGGCATCGCCCTTCTGCATGTCCGCCAGTTTGCTGTCGGGCAAGCGGCTCAACATACGCTGAAAATCCGGAGGACCGTTCCCGGCCGCCCCGCCGCCGCCGCCCGGTCCGCGCCACGCTTGCGATCCGGCCCCACCCGCCTGCGCC
>CAWESJ010000318.1:0-3047 GCA_963811015.1 uncultured Alphaproteobacteria bacterium
AGCCATCCCCACGACCAGGTGAAGGAGCAGATCCGGCTGACCGTGGAAACCGTCAAGGAGCGCCAGGAGTACGAGCTGATCAACAACGGCGACTACGGCCGGCTGCGCCGAGCGCCCATGTGCGGTCGCCACGCGCAATGGCTCTCCGACGCCGGACGACCTCGACGAATTGATCGCCCGCGTGTGGAAGGAGCCTGCGTTCTTCCTCGCGCATCCGCGCGCCATCGCCGCTTTCGGCCGCGAATGCACGCGCCGCGGCGTGCCGCCGCCAACCATCAACCTGTTCGGCACGCCCTTCCTGACCTGGCGCGGAATTCCGCTGGTTCCGAGCGACAAGCTCAAGATAACCGATGCCGGCAACGGGACCGGAACGACCTCCATCCTGCTCATGCGCACGGGCGAGAAAAAGCAGGGCGTCGTCGGCCTCTTCCAACCGGGCGTGCCGGGCGAAGTGACGCCGAGCCTTTCGGTTCGCTTCATGGGCATCAACCGCAAGGCGATCGCCTCCTATCTGATCTCGCTCTATTGCTCGTCGGCGATCCTCACCGAGGATGCGGTTGGCGTGCTCGAGAATGTGGAGATTGGCTACTATCATGAATATTCCTGATCCTCGCCATGCGGCCGCAACCGCCCCTGTCGCCACGCCGCCGGCCCCCCAATGGGGGGGCCAAGCGCCCTCGGTCATCGATCCCGGATTGATCGCCCATCTGGCGAACGCCTTTTTCAACGGCCCGCCCGGACAACCCGTCGATCCGCAAGCCCTGGGGAATTTCGCCGCCGCGCTCGAACGTCCGCCGTCGCCGCCGACCTCGGTTCCGGGGGCCGTCGGCGCGGCCGCCGCCGCGCCTGCGACAGGCGTTCCCGGCGCGCAATCCGTTCCCTTCACCACCGAATTGCCGAGCCGCTCGACCGAAGCCGCGCGGGCCCCGGTTCAGCACGTTCCCGCCGCCGGTCTCGCGACGGGCTTGACCGGCGTCCCGGCAAGCTCCGGCGCGGCGCCGCCAGCTATCGCCGGCTTCGCAAGCCCCTCCCCCGAAAAAGGCCAACAGGCCCCGCAGGGCCTCTTGAGCGAAGCCGATCTTCGCGCCCTGCCGCAAAGCCTCGGGCCCTTGGTCTCGCTCGCGCCGACAAGCTCGCCGTCGGTCTCCTCCACGGGATTTTCCCCTGGCGCTGCTCCTGGCGCTATTTTTGGCGCCTCTCCCGCGGGCCTCGGCGAATCCCTCTATTTTGTCGACGATCTGGGCGCGGCGGGCGCTCCAACTCATGCCGCGTCGCCCCAAGCCGCCTCGACTCCAGCAGCTTTTCCTAGCACAAGCGTTCCAGGCGGCAGGTTCATTCCTCAGCCGCCGAGCCAAAGCCTAGGCTTCGGCGCGCCCGCGCCCTCCATCGAACAAACCCCGCGTTTCGCCGCGAATTATCCGACCGAGGCCGAGCTGGTTCCTCAGGGCCTCGCCGAATCCGGAGCTTTGGGCCCGGCGCAGGCTCCCACCGGATTTTCGCACCAATCCGTACCTTTGGTTCCGCCGGCGAGCGCCGGCGAATCCTTGTATTTCCTCAACGAGGCGCAAGCCGCGGGCGCCCCGCGACGGAAGGTAGCGCGGGTCGTCCGCCGCAATTTACCCCCGTGGCGCCCGAGCTTCAGCCTCTTCTCGCTCCCGAGCTCGTTTCCGGCGCCCGCGCGTTCGACGCCCATTCGATCAAGCGCGACTTTCCGATCCTGCGTCAGCAGGTCCATGGCAAGCCGCTGATCTGGCTCGACAACGCAGCGACGACACAAAAGCCGCAAGCGGTGATCGACAGGCTCGCCTATTTCTATGAAGCGGAGAATTCGAATATTCACCGCGCCGCTCATGCGCTCGCGGCGCGCTCCACGGACGCCTATGAGGCGGCGCGCGAAAAGGTCCGTCGTTTCCTTGGCGCGGGCTCACTGAACGACATCGTGTTCACGCGCGGCGCGACCGAGGCGATAAACCTCGTCGCCAAGGCCTGGGGCGGCCGCAACCTGCGCGAAGGCGATGAAATCGTCATCACCTGGCTCGAGCATCACGCCAATATCGTGCCCTGGCAGATGCTTTGCGCCGCGACCGGCGCTGTGTTGCGCGTCGCCCCTGTCGACGACAGCGGCCAGGTGCTGCTCGACGAATACACCAAGCTGCTCGGCCCGAAGACGCGCATCGTCTCCCTGCCGCAAGTCTCCAACGCGCTCGGCACGGTGACGCCGGCGCAGGAAATGGTCGCGATCGCGCATCGCCACGGCGCCTGCGCGCTGGTCGACGGCGCGCAGGCGGTGTCGCACATGCCGGTCAATGTGCAGGCGCTCGACTGCGACTTCTACGTCTTTTCCGGCCATAAGGTCTTCGGCCCGACCGGCATAGGCGTGCTCTACGGCAAGCCGGAGGTTCTGGCCGCCATGCCGCCCTGGCAGGGCGGCGGCAATATGATCGCCGACGTCACCTTCGAGAAGACCATCTACCAGCCGCCACCGGGCCGTTTTGAAGCCGGCACCGGCAATATAGCCGACGCCGTCGGGCTCGGCGCGGCGATCGACTACGTCGAGCGAATCGGCATGGGAAATATCGCCGCCTATGAGCATGAGCTGCTCGGCTATGCGACGCAGGGTCTCCTCGGCGTGCCGGGCCTCGCAATCATCGGCACGGCGAAGGAAAAAGCGGGGGTGATCTCCTTCGTCCTCGAGGGTTGCCGCAGCGAGGATGTCGGCGTGGCCCTCGACCGAGAAGGCATAGCGGTGCGCGCCGGGCACCATTGCGCGCAGCCGATCCTGCGCCGGTTCGGGCTTGAGACCACGGTGCGGCCATCTCTTGCGCTCTACAACACCTATGAAGACATAGACGCGCTCGTCGCCGCGCTGCATCGCATCCAGACGCAGAAAACCTATCGGGCGAGATAGAGTCCGCCGACCGCGCTCCGCATAGGCCATAGGGACAAGCGCCTTCGCGGTTTTCGTCGCGAAGGCGCTTGTCGTTTGGGCGCGGCTCATCTCCGACGCCGCGCCGCGCCCCCGGTCTGGACAACGCTTTGCGCATAGA
>CAWESJ010000319.1:0-6174 GCA_963811015.1 uncultured Alphaproteobacteria bacterium
TCGCTTTGCCCGAGGCGATGCAGCAGTCGCAGCACCGCTCGGTCCAGCAGGCCGCGAGCTATTACAATGACGCCGAACGTCAGATGGGCAAAGCCGCGCGGCTGGTATGAGAGCTGCCGGGCGACGACCGTGGTGGACGAGGACAGGCTCATTCTGCCCAAGTATGGACGCGGGGCTCGATCGAACGGAAGGGGCGGCGTATGCTGGATGCCTCCGCCGCTCTGTAGCGAAAGCTCTCAATCGACCATGAATTAAGACGCTCCGCCCGGCATCGTCCTGCGGTCAACCTCTTGGAGCCCGCTGTGCTGAGGGAGGCGCATCGGTCAGGGCGGGCGCAAAAGCGCTTGCCTAGTTTGCCGCGTCAAAGAGACTCTGTGTGCTTCCGAGCAACGCCCGAACCTGAGCTTTGATGCGGCGTGGCTCAATTCGGCGCAGGCCTCCGCCGTCGGACATTTGATGCCGGATATGCCATCGGAACCGCGCCGAAGCCGAGCGCGAATTCTGTCTCTGAAGAGCCTTCCAAGGCAGCCAAGTTAGCCGGGGCTAACTTGTCAGCGCATTAAAACCGCGCCACGTCTTTCCTCTGCGCATATGCAATTCGCAAAAGAAGCGCGCTCTCCCAATTTCAGTTAGCCGCGGCTAACTTGTTTCCTCGCCGTAGAGGCCGGATTTCGTTAAGAGATCATTAACACAAAATTGCTTGCGTGTTCCAAAAATCGGCTCAGTTTTATTAAATGCGGTAGTTATCGCAATATTCGGAAAAATACGCAGCTGAATGTGGCGGGAAATTTAAACGTGAGATGACGCAGGTGACGGCAGCGGGTAAGATATTCGGCGCGGACGAACTCAAATCGCTGATCCAGCGACACGGCGAAGATCTGTCCGGCCAGCTCCAGGCGCATCACCGTAGCGTTTTCCCTCCGGAAGCGGAAAAAACGATCCGTCAGTTCAGTCCGGCGGAGGCGGCGAGCCTCATCGGAATCCATGAGGGCTATCTGCGCCAGATAGCGGCGGAAGGGAAGGGCGGCGCGCCTTTGGTCAAAAACGGCCGTCGAACCTATTCCGTCGAGGCCATTCATGAGATCAGAAAGCAGCTCGACCAGGGCGCCCGCGGGAACCGTCGCTATCTGCCATACAGATCAGCTGGCGAGCACCTTCAGGTCATCACTGTGATGAATTTCAAGGGCGGCAGCGGAAAGACGACGACTTCCGCCCATCTCGCGCAATATCTTGCGCTCCATGGCTATAGGGTTTTGGCGATCGACCTCGATCCGCAGGCGAGCCTCTCGGCGCTGTTTGGCTACCAACCCGAACTTAATGTCGGGCATAACGAAACCTTGTACGGCGCAATCCGATATGACGAACAAAAACGCCCCATCGCTGAGATTGTGAGGGCGACCTATATTCCGGATCTCCATGTCGTTCCTGGCAATCTCGAATTAATGGAATTCGAGCACGACACGCCTCGGGCGTTGATGCGGCGATCGCCGGGCGACACGTTATTCTTCGCGCGGATCGGCCAAGCAATCGCCCAGGCCCAAAATCTGTATGACGTCGTCGTGATCGATTGCCCGCCGCAACTTGGCTACCTGACGCTTTCCGCTCTCACTGCGGCGACCGCCGTCCTCATCACCATTCATCCGCAGATGCTGGACGTCATGTCCATGGCGCAGTTTCTTCAAATGACGGGCGATTTGCTCGAAGAAGTTTCTCGCGCGGGCGCTTCGACGAGCTATGATTGGTTGAAATATCTCATCACGCGGTTCGAGCCCGGAGACGGTCCTCAGAATCAAATGGTTGCTTTCCTTCGATCGATTTTCGGCGATCATGTCTTGATCCATCCGATGCTCAAGAGCACGGCGATTTCCGACGCGGGTCTCACAAATCAGACGATTTTTGAAGTTGAGAGACAGCAATTCACTCGGGCCACCTATGACAGAGCAATAGAATCGGTCAATAATGTGAGCGCGGAAATCGAAGGGTTGATCCGCCAAGCTTGGAGGAGGGCGGCATGAGCCGGAAGGCGCTCTTCACAACTCTCGGCGGCAAACCAAAACCCGGCGACGCTGCAACCGCGACGCCGAGCGACGAATCTCCGGCCGCAGAGGCGCCCCGCGCCAACAGACTTCGCATGCGGCCGATTTTAGGCTCGCCCGAACTGATTTCAGATCCCGCGGCGACGCCGGTCGGGGCGATTGGTCAATCGCTCGGGGAGTTCAGCGAACGCGCCAAGCGCGCCGAAGAGATCGAAAAAAAGCTGACGTCCGGACAGGTAATCGTCGATCTCGATCCGACAATCATTGACCCGTCTTTTATCGCTGATCGGATGCCGTCGTCGGCGGAGACGGTGGCGAACTTAACCGAGGCTATTCGCGAGCACGGGCAAATTAATCCAATCCTTGTGAGGCCGCATCCAGAGGCGTCCGGGCGATATCAAGTGGCTTTCGGCCACCGGCGATTGAGGGTCCTCGCCTCCCTGGGTAGGCCGGTCAAGGCTGTCGTCCGCGATTTGACAGATGAACAGCTTGTTATCGCGCAAGGCCAGGAAAACCACGAACGGAAGGATCTTTCTTATATCGAGAAGGCGCGTTTCGCCCATCGGTTGGGGCAGCGTTTCAGCCGCGCCACTATCATGGCTGCGCTGTCGATCTATAAAAGCGACCTCTCGAACATGCTCTCTGTCGTGGGCAAGATCCCGGCGGATGTCGTGGATGCGATCGGACCGGCTCCAAGCATCGGCCGACGCGGGTGGATCGAGCTTGCCGAACATTTCACTAATGGGATTGTCGGCGACGCTGTCCGCAGGGCGCTCCAGCATCCAGACGTTCAAATTCTAGAGAGCGACGAGCAATTCAAGAAGGCGCTCGCGTCGCTCAAGCGGCAGCCGGGTCAAAGCCGTTCCGAGACTTGGTCTAAGGCCCGGGCGACCCCCTTCGCAAAGGTCACGCACAATTCAGAACGGGTGTCGCTGACGATTGATCGGCGCAAGTCGCCGGAGTTCGCCGATTTCGTGCTGAATCGGCTCCGTGACCTTTATCTCGAATTCGAGGCCGCTTCCGAAGAGCGGCCTTGATCTCTTGAACCCATCTTCGGACCGTAATTAGGAGAGATAGACAAAGAAAAAGGCCCCCGAAACTTTCGCTCCGGAAGCCCTCTCAATTGTTTGGCGACTTTGAGAATCCCACTTCCGCGAATTGCAGTCAAGCGTTTTTAGCGCCGTTTCGGCGAGCAGATTTTCTTTGCCTGAAACAAGGTGAAGAACATGCAGTCAGATTTTTCAACGACGCCCTTTGGGCGGCGGCCGCTGACGCTCGCCATGGTGGCGAGCCAGGTGGCCGCGAAGGCGCGGCCGCCTGAGGCCGTGGTCCATAAATGGCAGGTGTTCCGCGCAATTTGCGAGGGCAGGGCGGCGATCGGCGTGACCGATCGCGCGCTTGCCGTTCTCAACGCGCTCCTGACTTTTCATCCGGAGACGACGCTGACGGGGGAGGGGGACATCATCGTGTTTCCCTCCAACGAGCAGCTCACGCTCCGCTCGCATGGCATGGCTCCCGCGACGCTGCGTCGCCATCTGGCGATGCTGGTCACCTGCGGGCTCATCATCCGTCGCGACAGTCCCAACGGCAAGCGCTACGCTCGGAAAGGGCAGGGAGGCGCGATCCAGAACGCGTTCGGATTTGATCTGACGCCAATCGTGGCGCGCGCCGCTGAGTTCGAGAGCCTGGCCGAAGCGGCGCGGGCGGAGCATCGCGCTCTGGCTCTGGCGCGCGAAAGGATCACGCTGTGCCGGCGCGACATCGTTAAAATGATCGCGGCGGGGACCGAAGAGGACGTGCCGGGAGATTGGCGAGGCTTCCACGCCGCCTATGCGGAGCTGGCCGGCCGGATTCCGCGGACGGCCGCGTTGGTTGAACTGGAGCCGCTGGCGAGCGAACTGGCGCAGCTGGCTGACCAAATCCGTAAGATACTAGAAGCGTTCACTAAAACAGAAAAAATGAACGGCAATGAGTCTCATAATGAGCGACACATACAGAATTCAAACCCAAACATCCAAATTAAATCTGAACATGGCTTACCAATAAGCCAGGGGGCGATCCGCGAGCCCCACGCGGAACCCCCGAGACCGCCACAACGATCCTATCCGCTCGGTATGGTCCTCGAAGCTTGCCCCGATATTGTCGATTACGCGAAGCAGGGCATCGCCTCCTGGCGGGACTTCGTGGCGACGGCTGCCCTGGTTCGAACCATGCTCGGGATTAGCCCGAGCGCCTTCGAGGACGCAAACACGGCGCTCGGAGCCGAAGACGCGGCGGTCGTCGTCGCCGCGATCCTGCAGCGCTCCGACGCGATCAAGAGCCCCGGCGGCTATTTGCGCAATCTGACTGAAAAGGCGAGGGCAGGGGAGTTCTCTCTCGGACCCGTGCTCATGGCCTTGATCCGCGCCAATCTGCGCGACCGCGATCGAAAGCGAGGTTAGCTCGTTTGCCAGCCCTATGCTAAGGCGGCTTCGCGTTCGAGGGCGGGTTTCCAACGCTCGATGTCGGCGTCAGCGATTTGCTCTTTTTCGGAACGGACGGCGTCGATCGCGAGTTCGTTCAGAGTGCTGAATTGTTGATTTCCGCTTCGAACTGACCCGGGATTTTCATTAAGAAGTGATGGAGTGGATGTTGTGTCCCGCGTTGCGGGCGGGGGTCAAGCGGCGGATTTTTCCTTTCGTGTTTTGGGAGCTACGGCGCTTGCCTTGAACCGGTAGCTGTCGTTGCCTGTCTCAAGGATATGGCAATGGTGGGTCAGCCGGTCCAACAGCGCGGTGGTCATCTTGGCGTCGCCGAACACCCCGGCCCACGCGCTGAAGCGGAGATTGGTGGTGATGATGATGCTGGCGCGTTCGTAAAGTTTGCTGAGCAGGTGGAACTGGAGCGCGCGCCCTGATGGGCTGGGGCGCCGCACATCAGGCAATTGCGAGAATAGGCAGAGCTTGCAATGACGCTGGTCGCTGACACATCGGGCAACACATGACGCGCCAGCTGAAACTCATCGTCGTCGATTTAGGAAGGTTAGGCACGGCCATGCGGTGCAACTCTCAGAGTGCCAATTCGGCAACAGTTGAGGAATTTTGCGTCTGTCCCGAAGCTTCGCCTTAATTTAGGACGGCGGCGGCGCTTCCCTTCGCCAATGGTAAAACTTGCACCAGGCCGAATGAGTCTGAACCGCGCCTTGATCGCGGGCCTCTTTGCTTGGCTGCTCGCCCTCCAGGGTTTTGCCTTAGCCGCATCGCCAGATGGGCATTTTACTCCAACAGGCGCTGGCGGCGCGCAAGCCGTCACTTTGGATGGCGGCGCTTGCGGCTCGCAGCGCGACGGCGAAGACCGCCATCATGGCCGCCACGGGCTTTGCTGCATCCTGGCTTGCGCCGCCTGCGGGTCAGCTTATGTCCCAACGCCGACTAGCGCCGCGTTTATTCCCGAGCGCGATATTGCCGCCGCTCATTACGCCCTGCCTGATCCGCCCGGCGCCGGCCATGCCCCGCGCGTGATCTCTTCCGCGCGCGGGCCCCCGCAAGCCCTCTGAAGCGCGCTCTTCCGTCTGCTCTTTAGAACAGAGCTCGGAAGGTCTGCCCCCACCGCGAATGCTTGAGTTCCTGGCCTTCAAAGGGAAGGCGACGCGCTTCGATGGGCGCGGATAGCGCTCTCGCGCCCGGTAATTCAACACCCCATTCCTCATCCCGCGGCGCTCGCGTGCGCTCTGGCGGCCCGGCTCCGTAGATTGGATATAGTCATGACGAAGAACCCGAATCCCGCACGGACCGTGCGGCGCGAACTTCTAACGACGACGATGCTCGTCACCCTCGCCGTGAGTCCGGCGATTCTATGCCCCCACGCATTTGCGCAAACAGCCCCCGCCGACGCCGCCGGGGCGATCGCCCTGCCGGAGGTTGAGGTTGAGGGTGCGGCGGGTTCCGGGGGCGGCGCCGGCGCGAGCAGCACGGGGTGTGGCCAATATGGCGGCGCGCCGTGCAGCGGCTACGGCGGCGCCGGTCTGGCGCAAGATCCGCTAAACACCACTTACGTCTTGCCCGATTCAAGCGTCGGCACCAAGACCGACACGCCGATCATGGACACGCCCCTGAACGTCCAGGTGATCCCCCAGCAGGTGTTGCGCGACCAGCAGGTC
>CAWESJ010000320.1:0-11571 GCA_963811015.1 uncultured Alphaproteobacteria bacterium
GCCGAACATTGTCATCGCGCGTTTCGGCGCCGATCTGCCGCGCCCCGGCGCGGTGCTCGTCGGCGAACCCACGCTTATGCAGGTCGCCGACGCGCATAAGGCCATCGCGACCTATCGCACCACCGTTCATGGCCATGAGGCCCATTCCTCGAAGCCGCATCTCGGCGCGAACGCCATCGAGACGGCCTGCGACCTTGTCACGGAGCTTTATCGCTTCGCCGCCGAGCTCGCCGAAGAAGGGGACCCTTCCGGCCGGTTCGACCCGCCGTTTTCGACAATTCAAGTCGGCACGATCCATGGCGGGACCGCGCGCAATATCCTCGCCAAGCAATGCGCCTTTCACTGGGAGTTTCGCAGCCTGCCGGGCGTTCCGCAAAAGCTCGCGCTCGAGCATTTGGAGCGCTATGCGGCCGCTGTCGCGACCCCGAAGCTCACCCGCTTCGCCGAACATGCCTTTATCGAGACGGCGACAGAGGTTGAAGTGCCGGGGCTTCTGCCCGAAAGCGGGTCGTCGGCCGAAAGCCTGGCCTTGAAGCTCGCTCAGTCGAACCGCACGATCACCGTGCCTTTCGCCACCGAAGCCGGCCAGTTCCAATTGGCGGAGGTTCCGACAATCGTCTGCGGCCCCGGCTCGATAGATCAGGCGCATCAGCCGGATGAATATATAGAGATCGCGCAAATCGAGGCGGGCCTCGCCTTCATGCGCCGGCTCGCGGCGGAGATGAGCTCGAGCTGAGGCTTTTCGAGCTTCTTGGGCGCTCAAGGCTCCAGCACGGAATCCCAGTAGAGATAGTCCATCCAGCTTTCGTGCAGGTAATTTGGCGGAAAAAGCCGGCCGTTCTGGTGGAGATCGTTCACGGTGGGCTGATAGGGCATATGCGCCGGCCACATATGCGCATCGCCTGGAAGCCTGTCGCCCTTTTGCAGATTACAGGGGGAGCAGGCGGCGACGACATTCTCCCATGTCGTCATTCCCCCTTTCGAGCGGGGGATCACATGATCGAAGGTCAGATCATGGCGCGCGCCGCAATATTGGCAGATGAAACGATCGCGCAGGAAGACGTTGAAGCGGGTGAAGGCGGGATGGCGGGACGGCTTTATATAAGTCTTGAGCGAAACCACCGAAGGCAGACGCATCTCGAAGCTCGGACTTCGGACCGTCTTGTCGTAGTTGGAGACGATATTGACGCGATCAAGAAACACCGCCTTGATCGCATCCTGCCAGGACCATAGCGACAAGGGGTAGTAGCTCAAAGGCCTGAAGTCGGCATTGAGCACCAGGGCCGGACACGCCTCCGGCGAGACAGTGGGGTGGAAGTGAACCGTCAAGACCGGCCCTCGCCCTATACTGGCTTCCCCTTAGCGGCTGCGCTCTAACTCGTCAATGCGATTCGCTTTCGCAGCGTGGCGGGAGGGAGGCGAGCCGCTCCGCCGGGCGATTTGGCGCCGCCGCCGCAGCTGCTGGTTTACCGTGGGACGGAGGCTGGAGTCGGGCGATTATCGCGTCGGAACAGGGCTCCCGCTGCGATAATCGTAAAATCCGCGCTGGGTTTTGCGTCCGAGCCAGCCGGCTTCGACATATTTGACCAGCAAAGGGCAGGGCCGATATTTTGAATCGGCGAGCCCCTCATGCAGCACCTGCATGACCGACAGCACGGTGTCGAGGCCGATGAAATCGGCCAGCTGCAACGGCCCCATGGGATGATTCGCGCCGAGCCGCATCGCCGTGTCGATCGCCTCAACGGAGCCAACGCCCTCATAAAGGGTGTAAATCGCCTCGTTGATCATTGGCAGGAGAATGCGGTTGACGATGAAGGCGGGAAAGTCTTCCGAAACCGTATAGGTCTTGCCGAGACGGGAGATCAGCGCCTTGGCGGCCTCGAAGGTCGTGTTTTCGGTGACGATGCCGCGGATCAGCTCGACGAGCTGCATGCGCGGCACGGGATTCATGAAATGAATTCCGATGAATTGCTCGGGCCGATCCGTCACCGAGGCGATCCGGGTGATCGAAATGGAAGAAGTATTCGACGCCAGCATGGTCTCAGGCTTGAGCGAGGGGCAGAGCTTGGCGAAAATTCGCCGCTTTAGCTCCTCGTTCTCGGACGCCGCTTCGATAATTAGGTCGCGGTCCACGAAAGCGTCGTAATCCAGCGCCGGCTTGATCCGGCTCAAGGCCGCGTCGCGCGCCGCCGGATCGATCTGCTGGCGCTCGACCTGCCGGGCGAGATGCGACGCGATGACCGCAAGGCCCGCGTTGATTCTTTCGTCGGAGACGTCGTTGAGCGCGACGTCGATCCCAGCGAGCGCGCAAACTTCGGCGATGCCCGTGCCCATTTGCCCGGCGCCGATCACTCCGATTTTGTTGATGTCCATTTCTTTCGTCCGTACCCGAAATCAGACGCAAGGCCAAGCCGGTTTCTCATATAGGAAATCCGACGCGGCTTTCTATTTTCTCTTGTTCAACGCGCCGCGGGCTCTAGCTGGAGGCCGCCGCATGGAGATAGCCGACCTGTGTTCTAGACCAAAGAAGAAACGATTTCTACGCACCTTGAAAAACTCTTCACCCTGCCGACGCTTCGGCGCTACAGGCGATTTTTTTGAATCGTCCTCGTCACGCAATCTTGGTCAGGCGATCCTGACGGCAGGGACGCCGGCTCGGAGGATTTCGCGCCCGCCCCGCCTTAATCCGCGGGACGTTCGATCGCCGCGCGCCAGGCGGAGCCGTTGCGGGAGCGCCGTTGGGTGCGGGAACGCCCCTCGGCGGCGAGCCGCGTCGAACGTAAGCTCATGTCTCGCAAAAGTTTAGGCGGCGATACGACGCGCAGTTTCCGCACTTCCTTGAATTGCGGCGGTTCCTTTTCCGCCACCCGATCCTGCAGGATCGGCCGCGTAGAGCGCGTTCCGATTGGATGGAATCATCCAATCGATAAGAACTCGCTCCAGATCGATTAAGTTGGAGCATGTTCTCATGAGACATCGGATATATCCGATGTCTTAATGGCGAAAAAGTCGATCAACTTTTTCGGAACATGCTCTAGCGGCCGAGCTTTTTGAGCTCCTCGTTCAGCGCCGGCAGGACCGTGAAGAGATCGCCGACGAGGCCATAATCGGCGATCTGGAAGATCGGCGCTTCCTCGTCCTTGTTGATGGCGACGATCACCTTTGAATCCTTCATCCCGGCGAGATGTTGTATCGCGCCGGAAATGCCAACCGCGATGTAGAGATCAGGCGCGACGATCTTGCCGGTCTGGCCGACCTGCCAATCATTCGGCGCATAGCCGGCGTCGACAGCGGCGCGCGACGCCCCCATGGCCGCGCCGAGACGATCGGCGACAGGCTCGATCAGGGAGGCGAAATTCTCCGCGTTCTGCATGCCGCGGCCGCCGGAGATGATGATTTTCGCGGACGCAAGTTCCGGCCGGTCGGATTGTCCGAGGATCTCGCCCTTGAAGCTGGAGACCTCTGGCGCTGCGACGGCGGCGATCGTCTCGATTGGGGCTGTTGCGCCGCCTTCTCCGGTCGCCTGAAACGCGGCCGTGCGCACGGTGATCACCTTCTTGGCGTCGGTTGACTGGACGGTCTCGATCGCGTTTCCGGCGTAGATCGGGCGCTCGAAAATATCCGGCGCGATCACTTTGATGATTTCGGAAACCTGCATCACGTCGAGCAGCGCCGCGACCCGCGGCATGACGCTCTTGGCCGTCGAGGTCGAGGCCGAGACAATGGCTGAATAGGGCGCGGCCAAGGCGACGATCAGGGCGGCCAAGGGTTCGGCCAATTGATGCGCGTGGCTTGCGTCGTCGGCGACAAGGACTTTCTCGACGCTCTCGAGCTTGGCTGCGGCCTCGGCCGCGGCCCCGACGCCTTGGCCTGCGACCAGAACATGAACCAGCTCGCCGAGGGCCCTTGCGGCGGTCAGAGCCTTGGCGGTCGCTTCGTTGAGGCGGCCGTTTTGCGTTTCGGCGAGCAGCAAAACCGGCATCAGATCACCCCGGCTTCGTTTCTGAGCTTCGCCACGAGCTCCGCCGCCGAGCCGACCTTGACGCCAGCCTGGCGCGAAGCGGGCGCGACAGTCTCGATGACCTTGAGCCGCGGCGAAATATCGACGCCGAAATCGGCCGGGGTCTTTTCCGCGAGGGTTTTCTTTTTCGCCTTCATGATGTTTGGCAGCGAGGCGTAGCGCGGCTCATTGAGGCGCAGGTCGGTCGTCACCACCGCCGGCAGCTTGAGGGTGACGGTCTGCAATCCGCCATCGACTTCGCGCGTCACGTCGACGGTCCCTTCTCCGCTGGCCGCGATCGCGACTTTCGAGGCGAATGTCCCCTGGCCCCAGCCGAGCAAGGCGGCAAGCATCTGGCCGGTCTGGTTGCAGTCGTCGTCAATCGCCTGCTTTCCGAGGATGATGAGCCCCGGCCGCTCGGCGTCGGCGACGCCCTTCAGGATCTTCGCGACGGCGAGCGGCTCGACCGGCTGCTCCGCCCTGACCAGAACGCCATTGTCGGCGCCCATGGAGAGAGCGCTTCTGATTGTCTCAGCCGCCTGCGCCGGCCCGATCGAAACCACCGTGACTTCCGAGGCTTTGCCGGCTTCGCGGAGGCGCAGCGCTTCCTCGACGGCGATTTCGTCGAAGGGATTCATCGACATTTTGACATTGGCGAGATCGACGCCGGATCCGTCGGGCTTCACCCTGATCTTGACGTTGTAATCGACCACCCGTTTCACGGGCACGAGAATTTTCATGAAAAAAACTCTTGGAGGCGCCGCTTGCCGCCGAGCCGACCCGCGCGAGCGCCGCCCGAAAACGGAGATGGAGCTTTTCGATCAGAACAGGCGCGATCTCATTAGGAATTCGAGAGCGTTCGAACCGCCTTTTTCGATCGGCGATCCCATCCAATCGCGATGCGCTTTAGGTAATAGCGTGAGATACGCAAGTCAATAAAGCCGCGCTTGGCCGGGTCTTTCGGCGTCCCTCAAGGCCTTCAGGCGGCTGCATAGCGCGACCGAGGGTCGCCGTGAAAATTATAGGCGCCGATATGGGTGAGCTTGCCTTCCGTATCGAGCCAGATCTTGCCGCCGATGTCGCGCCATTTTTGGCAGAAGCCGAAATCCTCGCTGACATAGGCGTTGGTGTCTTTGTCGATTATGCAGTCAAAGAGCGCGTAATTCACCTCCGTCTTGGCGTTGGAATAGGCGTGCGCGCTTTTGTAGCGGCTTTCCGGATAGGCTTCGATCATGCGTTCGATCGTCTGGCGCTTCAGCAGCATGAAGCCGCCGCCGCAATAGAATCCGGTCGCGAAACGCCCGTCGCGCTGGAGTTCGGCCGCAGGGCAGAGCGAGCCGACATAAAGCAGCGGCGCGGCCTCAAAACCCTCGCCCCTGGAGGCGGCCCGCATGATCGCGGCGTTGCTCCAGTCTATGACCTTGAGCGGATAGACGCCGGCGACGAAATCCTGATCGAAAGCGAGCATTTGATAGACCTGCTCCGCCTCGAAGCTGATGTCGGCGTCGATGAACAGGAGATGCGTCGCCATTGGCGTGTTCAGAAATTGCGCCACAAGCGTGTTGCGGCTTCGGGTGATGAGGGAATCATGACCGAGCAGGGCGAGCGCCGCGTCGAAGCCTCGCTGGCCGGCCAGCTGCATCAGGCCGAGGATCGATTGCATATAATGCTGCGAGACGAGGCCGCCGAAACAGGGCGTCGCGACAAACACCATCGGTCTATTCGTTGAAAGCGTCATGATCAGCCTTGCCGGTTCGATGCTTTATTGCGGGTCCGCGGGCGATGCGGCGGCGCGCCCTGACAAGCGGGTTCGGACCCCGGGCGCGCCAGCCGGGAGACTCGCCCGTTCCACGCCGATCTAGCTAATGAAGCCTGCGCGAAGCCTGTGATGAAGCGGCCCGCATTTCGCGCGTTAATCCTAATAACATGTGAAGCCGCGCCGGCGGCGAATTGGCGCTACTATGCGCCGCATGGCCGCTGGAGAGCCTTTTTGGCGAGACCGGCGAACGCACTCGGACAAAAATAGGCGCGTGATGTCGCAAATGTCGTTTTTCAAGGATGAGCGGACGGTTTCTTTCGGCGAAAGGCTGGCGGGATCCGAGCAGTTTTTGGTTTTGTTCCGCGAGGGCATGGATCTCGTCGGCGAGGCCGCGGCCTATCTTGACGGCGACGGCCGCGAGGAGGCGAGAGCCTTGGTCCGCGCCGCCGCGCTCGGCTACGCCGTCGAGAGCATGCGCTTGACGACGCGATTGATGCAAATCGCCTCATGGCTTCTGCTCCAGCGCGCGGTCAACGAAGGCGAATTGACCCGGGCCGAGGCTTCGGCCGAGAAGCGCCGGATTCGTCTGGCCAAGGCCGATCCGCTGTCCGGCGACGACGTGCTGCTGCGGCTGCCGGTTCGCCTCCGCGAACTCATCGCGGCGTCACGGCGCCTTCAGGCGCGGATCCTCCATCTCGACGCTCTGCTGCATCAGCCGCGCGAGCCGCGCGCCAAGGACGCTTTGGCGGCGAGCCCGGTCGGCAGCCAGATCGAGTTGCTGCGAGCGGCCTTCAGCGCGGCGGGAATGAGCCGGGCCGCGATGTGACCGCGCGGCCGCGGCCAGTCATCCGCGCGCTGGAGCATTTTCAAGCGAAGCGGCCCCGGTTCGCGATAAGAACTCGCTCTATTGGGCCTGCCAGGACGCCAGGGCGTCTTCCAGCGCGAGCTGCCCTGGCGGACCTTTCTCGAAGGTCATCTTGGCGATGAGGCCATTGCTGAGAACGATCGGAACGTCGATCCATTCCCGCGATCGGAGAAGATCGAGATTGCCTGTCTCGGAATCGCCGCGGCTCAATTCGACCAGAAAAGCGTTTTGGCTGATCGGGACGGGAAGGCCGCTCAAGGCCTCGCCGGTCGCCGTGTTCTCGCGGCGCATTTGCGGGACGCTGATCTGCTGGATGTCGGCCAAGGGGCCGCCAGGGGCCAGAGTGAAATTGAGCTTCATCGTGTGGGACGCGGGCAATGTGGCGTCGGAATTCTTTTGAAACGTCATCACAGCCTGCAGCTTCTCTTCGGGAATCTCTATGTCGGCGCGCACCGCCGTGGTCAGCGGCTCTCCGGGTCCGTTGCTGACATTGTCGACCCGCCAGACGACCGAGCCAAGAAAGATCTTGACCTTGGATTGCTCGCTGGGGGCCTCGACGAGAAGGGCGGCGCGGCGCGCGACCGAGACGGGGGCGTCGGCCTGATCCGCGGCGGAATCGCTCCTATCCTTGCGATTGGCGGCGCTAGTTGCCGGGCGCCCGAAGACGCGGCTCCCTCGGAGGCCGCGCCGCCGCCGATGCGGTCGACGATCTTGCCATTGGCGCCGGAGTCCGTCGGGGCGGAGGGCGTAGTCGGCTTCAACCCGGCGAGATCTTCCGGCCGGTCCCTCAGCTCGAAGGCGGCGACCGCGATAAGAAGGACAAATAATCCGACGATCGCGCCGACGATCCAAAGGCGCTTGGGCGCTCCGGCGTCTCGCGGAGGCTGCGGCGCGAAAGGACGCTGCGCGTCGGATCGCGCTCTTATTGGGGCTTGAGGGATCTCAGCGTCCGAGGCGCTTTGCGCGCCGACGCCGGGCTCATCGCCGATGCGCTCCTGGAAGCCGGGCTCTTGGCGACCAGCGTCGCGGAAGCCGGACTCCTCGACGCCCAGCGCGCGCGCGCGGGGTTCGCCGAAGGCGGAGCCTTGGGCGACCGCGTCCTGTGCGGCGCCGCCTCGGGCGTCAAGCGATTTGCCTGGGCTCGGCGCAGTCCCGGGTTGCGGCGAAGGGTTCAGCGCCGCAGCTCCATTGCGGGCGATAGGGGCGCGCGGCGAGAACGGAGCCGCCGGAAGCGGCGGAATACCCGCGCCCGGCTTCGATTGGCCGCCGGTTTTGGCGCCTTCCGCCGGCGAATGTCGCGCCGCCTGCGAATGTCGCGGCTCGCGGCGCACCTTGAACGAAGCCGTTTTTTGACCTTCCTCCCGGGCGGCCGGCGCGCGGGGCCTCGGTGTTTCAGCCGAAGACGGCCTGGCGGGCGCATCGGTCGGCGGGGCGGCCCCGGCCCCTCCGGCGATCGCGGCCGGGTCGCGCGGAAGAGGCGCGACGGCTGGCTCAGACGCCGCAGGCGTCAATTCGGCCTCGAGCCGCGCGACGGCCGCCTCCAAGGCCTCGGCCTCGCGATCGAGGTCGGATTCCGGGACGGGGGGGTCCATGCGGCGCAATTGGCCGATCAGCGCGGCGCGGGCGCGTTCGTAAATGGCGCGGCGCGTTTCCGGCGTCGAATTGGACAGGCCCGCGACGGCCTTGGCGAGAAGCGGGTAATAGTCAGCCATGTCGCGTTCAGAGCATTCCGCAGACGATCCGTCAATACCGCCGAGGTTTTTCCGAGGCGCCAGGAGATGAGTTCGCCGGAGAGGAAACCGTCCGTTTCCAAAGCGCCGGAGCCGAGCTCCAAGCGTTGCGGCCGTCGCTTAATCCCGAAAAGGATCATGCACCAGAATTGTGTCGGCGCGTTCAGGACTCGTCGAAAGCAGCGCGACCGGCGCCTCGATCAGCTCCTCGATACGCCTGACATATTTGATCGCCTGCGCAGGAAGCTGGCTCCAGGAGCGAGCGCCGGCGGTCGTCCCTTTCCAGCCTTCGATCGTCTCATAGATCGGCGCGACCCTGGCTTGCCCGGCCTGACTCGCCGGCAGTCGGTCGATCCGCTGGCCGTCGAGCAGATAGCCGACGCAAACCTTGATCTCGTCGAATCCGTCGAGAATATCGAGCTTGGTGAGGGCGATTCCATCTATTCCCGAGGTCTTCACGGTCTGGCGCATGAGAACCGCGTCGAACCAGCCGCAGCGCCGCGCCGGCCCGTATTGGTGCCGAATTCATGGCCGCGGTCGCCGATGAGCTCGCCGATCGAATCGGTGAGCTCGGTCGGAAAGGGTCCGCCGCCCACGCGCGTCGTGTAGGCCTTGGCGATGCCGAGCACATAGCCGATCGCCTTGGGGCCGAGGCCCGAGCCGGTCGCCGCCTGTGCCGCGACCGTATTCGATGAGGTCACGAACGGATAAGTGCCGTGATCGACGTCGAGCAGAGCGCCTTGCGCGCCCTCGAAGAGAATGCGCTTGCCGGCCCGGCGCGCGGTCTCGAGCCGCTCCCAGACCGCGTCCATGAAAGGAAGGATTTTGGCCGCGACGCCGTCGAGCTCGGCGCGTATCGATTCCGGGCCGATCGGGTCGAGCCCGAGGCCGCGCCGCAACGGATCATGATGCGCGAGAAGTCGGGCGATCTTCTGATCGAGCGAGTCCGGCTCGGCGAGATCCATGAGCCGGATCGCGCGCCGGCCGACCTTGTCTTCATAAGCGGGGCCGATGCCGCGCCGCGTCGTGCCGATCTTGAGCGCCTCGACATTGGACAATTCGCGATGCGCGTCGAGCTCGCGATGGAGCGCGAGGATCAAGGTGACATTCTCGGCGATCTTGAGATTATCCGGCGAAATCGCGATCCCCTGGGCCTCGAGCTTGGCGATTTCATCGACGAGATGGTGCGGATCAAGCACGACGCCATTGCCGATGATCGAAAGCTTGCCCGGCCGCACGATGCCCGACGGCAGAAGCGCGAGCTTGAACACCTGGTCGCCGATGACCAGCGTGTGCCCGGCGTTATGGCCGCCCTGGAAGCGGACCACGATATCGGCTTCGAGCGACAGCCAATCGACGATCTTGCCCTTGCCTTCGTCGCCCCATTGGGCGCCGACCACAACCACATTCGCCATCGCAGCCAATCGACCTTTCGAGCTTGAGAGCCCGCGCGGGGCGCCAAAAATAAGCCCGGCGCAACCGTAATGGCGGCGCCGGGGTCCATCGCCCGGACGAGGTACAACTTCGCGCGGCGCGAGTAAAGATTTGTCCGCCGGCGGGCGATCGCGGCGGAAGAATGACGCAAAAATGCAAATTGACAATACCTTGTCATATTGGCAGGATATATCTTATGCAGTCGGATGACGGTGGCCAATCGCGCGCGGCGCGCCTTACGGAATTGATTCTGGAAATATTCCAGCTGAACGGTCGACTCATCGAGGCCGGCGACGAGCTTGTTCGTCCGCTCGGATTGACGAGCGCGCGATGGCAAGTGCTGGGCGCGATGGAGCGGTCCGCCGTCCCGCTCCCGGTCGCCTCGATCGCGCGCAACAAGGGCCTGTCTCGCCAGGCGGTTCAACGGCTCGCGAAGGAGCTCGAAAAGGCCGGTCTTGTGCGCTTCGTCGACAATCCGCATCACAAGAGGGCGCCGCTTGTCGTGATGACCGAGGGCGGGCGCGCGGCCTTCGACGCGGCGATGGCCAAACAGGCCCCCTGGGCGGAGGCTCTGGCCGCGGGGCAGTCCCTTGAAGCGCTGTCGCAGGCCGTGGCGGCGCTGCGCGAGCTTCGCTCGAAACTTGAGAAAAAGCGCGGTTAGAGCGAGTTCTTATCGATTGGATGGACTCATCCAATCGATAAGAACTCGCTCCAGATCAATAAGTTGGAGCATGTTCTCATGAGACATCGGATATATCCGATGTCTAAATATCGAAAAAGTCGGTCAACTTTTTCGGAACATGCTCTAGCCGTAGGAGGCGCGGATGGAGTATGGGCTGCTGAAATTTTTGCATATTCTTGGCGCGGTCCTGATCGGCGCCGGGCTAATCGGCGTTTGGATGGCCGATTTGCGTTCGCGCCAGCTCCGCGATCTCGCGCCTTTCGCCGAGGCGGTATCGCGCCATCGCCGTGTCCTATGACGGGCTTGTCGTCCCCGGAGCCGTGCTGTTGCTCGCATCGGGCGCCTGGATGATCATAAAATTCTATGGCGGCTGGAGCTTTTTGCAGATCTCGTGGCTCGCAGGGATGATCTTTCTGTTCGCCTTCGAATTCATCGAGGGCAATACGTCTATGTTGCCTGCCTACCTGGCATTGTTATGCGCTGCTACTGGTTCCGTTGGTCTTGCTATTTTCACTTGCTAAAAACGGAACACACAGTACAGGGTACAGGGTGGTGAGGAATGACTCGAGATGGGTGGGCCTCGCCTGGGTCCTGCAATGAGACGAAAGGCGACAGGTTCGATGGCGGCGGGTTTTTTCGCTGGTTGCCTGCGCCCGCCGCAAGCGAAGCTAAACTGCTTGCATGATGTTCATGGTGATCGAATCGTTTAAGCGCGGCGCCGGACCGGTGGGCGAGCGGTTCCGGCTGCGCGGCCGGATGATGTCGAATGAAGTTACGTACCATGCGAGCTGGGTGGATGCGGAGGGGCAGCGGTGCTTTCAGATTATGGAGGCGGCCAGCGAGGGTCCGCTGCGGGAGTGGATGGCGAACTGGAGCGATCTGGTGGAGTTTGAGCTGATACCGGTGATGACGTCGTCCCAATTCTGGTCGAGTTTCGAATCGGGACCCGCACGGTAACCGAGTCGCGGCAGCGATGGTCGCGAAGATGCGCCGACGCCAGCCTGCCGGTAGAATCGTTGAAGCCACTGATCGAAAAACATGCAGGTGTCCACGTTGACCGCGTCGAGTAAGTCTGTTGGGGTGAAGGCTCTGACATTTCAA
>CAWESJ010000321.1:0-3178 GCA_963811015.1 uncultured Alphaproteobacteria bacterium
CGTATCGCTGGCCGCTCGAAGGCCTGCTCGTCATCCATCGCCACGGCTTGATCCGGCCGGGCGAGCCGATCGTTCTCGTGATTGCGGCGAGCGCGCATCGCGGCGAAGCTTTCGCCGCCGCATCCTTTCTCATGGATTTCCTGAAGACCCAGGCGCCGTTCTGGAAAAAGCAGCATTTGCAGGCAGGCGACGCCGCCGCCGAGGGCCCCGCCGGCTGGGTCGCCGCCAAAAAAGAGGATGACGCGGCCGCCGAAAAATGGCGGCGTTGAAACGGCCTCATATTGTGAGGCGCGGCGGCGCCTTGTGATGCGCGGCGGCGCCGGCGCGCAGCCGAGGTCCAGGCGGCCAAAGCCTCGATCAGAAAAGCTCGCAATCGCCCGAACCCGCGCTCGAAGAACCCGCATCCGCGCCGGGACGCGAGGCGTCGCCGGGACCTTTGAGCCGCAAAGCCAGATCCGCCAGGGTGACGACCCGAGCCGCGACGCTTGGATCGACAAGCCACTCGCGCCGCGCGGCCTGCGCCAAGGCCGCGAGGAAATCGGCGAGGCACGCGAGTTTTTGGCCGATATGATCAAGGCCCTGCGCATGGCGCAGCACATCCGCCCGCCCGCGCCCGGCCTCGAGAATCAAGGGGCCAAGGACGGACTCGAGATCATCGAGCAGCCCGCCGACATGCGTCAATTCCCGGGCGGCGCGGCCAAGGACGTCGGCGATCGGCGCCTGCGAAGATGCGGACGGCTCGGCTGCCGGCGTATGCGCTGTCATGTTCCAGGATCCGTCGCGGCGCGAGACATCATGGCTCTTCCGGCGAAAGCGCGACATGGCTTCGGCCGGCGTCAAATGCGTCGAAGGTCTTGGTCAAAAGAACTCGACGGCGCCGCCCGATGATTTCGGCGGCGGGCTTTTTTGCGGCGGCGGAATTTGGCTCGCGCTGAGGAAGACCTGGCGAGCGCGTCCCGACACCGGCCAGAATTGAATGCGGCGGCCCTGGTCGCCGCCGAGGCTGCCGCCGACGCGGCGAATCCCCTCATGGCGAAGGAACCGCTCGGCGAAGGCCCCGTTGGACGCGCCTATGTCGGAAAGACCTTCCATTGTGCGGGCGCCGCCGAAGAGTTTCGCCTCCAGCCGCTCGCGCCGCGCGCCGGAGCGCAGCAATCCATTCACCAGAAGCTCCATGAGGTGGACGCCATAGCGTTCCGCTTCATCGCGCTGCGATCCCGGCGGCGCGCAAGGCGGGCGGAGGTCTCGACCGGGCAGAAGAAAATGGTTCATCCCGCCGACGCCGGCGATGGGGTCGCGCAGGCAGGCCGCGACGCAGGAGCCGAGCAAAGTGGTCAGCATCGCGTTCGGATCGTCGCTGACCTGATATTCGCCCTGGATGATGTGAACCCGACGTTCGGCGCCCGCCGCGCGCTCAGCTTGGCGCATCGTCATTTCAAGCGTCCGACAACGCCCTCGATCTGCGCCTTGAGCACAGGAACCGTGAACGGCTTGGCGAGGACGTTATTCGCGCCATTTTGCCTGGCGCGCTCGATAAGCTCCTTATCGCCGCGCCCGGTCATGAGGATGAAGGCCGATTTTTTGGTCGGCTCATAGTTGCGGACGGCCCGCAAGAAGGCGATCCCGTCCATCTTGGGCATATTGAAGTCGGAAATCACCAGATGCGGCGCCTTGGCGGACATGATCTTGAACGCCTGCTCGCCGTCGGCGGCCATTTCTATGTCCGAGATTCCAAGCTCCTGCAGACCGCCGCGAATCAGCAGCCGGCTGGTGAGCTGGTCATCGACGATTAAAACTCGCAGGGCGGATGCGAACGGCATTATTTTCTCCTTCCCGCTCCGAGCAGGTGATGCGCAAAATTTCCGCTGAAATTCTATTCAAGGGAGCTTGCTTCTGGATTGCGCCGCATTCGAACGCGGCTTTCGGCATTCCATAAATGAGGCAGGACGCTTCGTCCTGGCCGAGCGTCGGCGCGCCCGCTTGCCGCATCGCCAGCAGGCCGTCGGCGCCGTCGCGGCCCATTCCGGTGAGAATGACGCCAAGCGCGTGCGGACCCGCCGCTTTCGCGACCGAGCGAAACAATATGTCGACCGACGGCCGGTGCCCGTTGACCGGATCGGCCTTCGTCAGCCGGCATCGAAACGGCGCGGATGGCGCGACCTCGAGATGGGCGGCTCCCCCCGGCGCGAGATAAATATGTCCGGGCGCGAGCGGCGCGCCGTCGAACGCTTCCCGAACGGCGGGCTTGCTCAGGCGGTCAAGACGTTCCGCGAAGGTCTTGGTGAAAGTCGCCGGCATATGTTGCGTTATGACGGTCGGCGGGCAATTGGCCGGGAAGGCCGACAAGACGGCGACTAGCGCCTCGACCCCGCCTGTCGAGGCGCCGATCGCCACGATGCGTCCGTCGGGCCGGTAGTCGCGCGCCCGGTCGGCGGCGCCGGGGACAAAGCCGCGGAAGCCTGGCGCGCGCCATTGTCGAGCCTCCTCGCAAGCCCCGCGCGCGAATTCGCGGCGGCCTTGACCTTCGCCGTCAAAATCTCGGCGAAATTATCCTGCTCGCCCGGCCCGGGCTTGGCGACGCAGTCGAAGGCGCCCCTCTCGAGCGCGGCGAGCGCGGCCGAAGCGCCCCGCGCGGTCTGGCTCGAGACCATGATCACGGGCGTCGGCCGCAGCCGCATGATCTTGTCGAGAAAGTCGAGCCCGTTCATCTTGGGCATTTCGACGTCGAGCGTGATCACGTCCGGGTTCAGGGCCTTGATGGCGGCGCGGGCCTCATGCGGGTCCGCCGCCTCGCCCACGACCTCGACATTTGGATCGCGCGCGAGAAGCGCGCGGATGAGGCTTCGCACCGTCATGGAATCATCGACGACGAGGACGCGGGCGGGCTTCATGCGCAGGCCTCCTGGCGCAGCCGATAGGCCGTCACGCCCTCGCTTTCGAACAGAGCGGCGGCCGGACCCGTGACCCGTTCCGAATGGCCGATGAAGAGCCTTCCGCCGGGGCTAAGCATGGGCGCGAAGCGGCCCCAGAGCTTGGCCTGCGTCGCCTCGTCGAAATAGATCGAGACGTTGCGGCAAAAGATAGCCTGGAAGCGTCCCTTCATCGGCCAGGGGCCGACCAGATTGAGCTCGCGAAACGCGACCAGCTGGCGCAGCGCCTCGGCGACGCAATAGGTTCG
>CAWESJ010000322.1:0-6407 GCA_963811015.1 uncultured Alphaproteobacteria bacterium
GCGCGATCCGACATGACGATCGGCGATTTCATCGCCAAATTCCCGCTTGGCTCCACAATATGGGTCGCGGCGGTCGATCCGGCCGGGCGCTACCTCGGCCTGATTCTCGTTCCGGACGCTCATCTCGCCAATCTGGAGTCGGACGCGGGGGGCGCCATGATCGCGCGAATAGCCCGCTTTCCGGATCGCTTCCTCACCCCGGCCATGAACATTGCGCTCGCCGCCCGAGCCTTCGAGCAAAGCGAGAGCGAGGCCCTCGCCGTCGTCGACGACGAAAGCGGCCGGCGGGTGGTCGGCCTGCTCACCGAAGCGCATCTGCTGCGCCGTTATACGGATGAGCTCGACAAGGCGCGCCGAGACCTTTCCGGCGAGGTCTGGACCGCAAACGAATGAAGCCGCGCGCCGCCGCGAGACGTCACCAAGAGCATTTTCAAGCGAAGTGGCCCGGGTTCGCGTTCAGAAAATGCGACAAAACAAAAGCTTGGAGCGCTTTCTCAGTCCAGCAAATCTGAAAACGCTCGAGCCGGGCCATCGCAACCGCAGCGCGCTTGTCAGGCGGCGAAGGCCAGGATACTTCATGGCTATTCGAAATACTGAACTCGGCGCGGGATCGGATAGATCGAAGCGCGCCTCTAACCTTTCGCCGGAAGGATGCTCTGATGCTTTATCGGCCATATATTTTCATCAGAGACACTGTCCGAAAATTCCCCCTGCTGCAGCACTATGTGTGGAAACTGCGAAAAGCGGTTTGGCGGCTGCAGAGCCTGGGCGCGCCGAAACGCCCGCTCGTAGAGGCGGGCCCTATCCTTTCCGAGGCAATTCGCTCCGGACAGCCCCTGGCGGCGGGGAAAATCGGCGTCGGCGAATTGAGGGGCCTCATTCACTTCCTCGCTCGGACGCGGGAGGTCGAGAATAAGCGCGCCCCGACGCCCTATCCTCGCTACACGGCGGAGACTTTGTTCTTGAATACCGGCGTTTTTCCGCAGCGCGACGACGTGTTTGACGAATTTGGCGCGATATTCAGAGACGCCGTCAAAGAAATGGACGTATTAGTGTCATGGGATCTTCAAGGCGAGCTTGAGATATTCAATAAATTGGCCCGCGCCGCGGCATTGGTTCCGCGAACGAGCCTGGACGCGTTTCTGTCCGACGACCCTTGGAGCTCTGCGCTGCAAGGCAAGCGCGTGTTGGTCGTCTCGCCCTTCACGGCCTCGATTTAAAGGCAATATGCGCGGCGGACGGAGCTTTGGCAGGATCAGCGGATCCTGCCCGAATTCACGCTGCTTACGGTCCGCTGTCCGCTGAGCGCCGGCATCGCGCCGCCCGAGCATCCCGACTGGATGGCCGCGCTGGCCGATTTGAAGACGCGGATGGACGCCGCGGATTTCGACGTCGCATTGGTCGGCGCCGGCGCATTTTCCTTGCCGCTCGTGACCCATGCGAGACGGCGCGGCAAGGTGGGCGTCCATTTGGGCGGGACGCTCCAGGTTCTCTTCGGGGTCTATGGCGGCCGCTGGAAAGACAATAAGGACTATCAGCATTTCATCAACGGGAGCTGGGTGCGTCCGGATGAGACGGAGACGCCGCCAACGGTTCACAAGATCGAGAACGCCTGTTACTGGTGAGGCGCCCGCCGACGAAAGCTTTCCATCGCTTGTGGCCGCCTTTGACCTGTCGAAGAAAACGGAGCGAGGCGCGGCGTCGCAAAGGACCGACGCCACGCTGCGAACGACGCCGTTCGCGACGCTCCGCTGAATTTATCGTCGATCGTGGTTTCGCCATTTTACATAGTCCTGCGGCGCTTTATCGCGGGGGCGCGCTTGCGTCGGCGGAACGGAAGTCCAGACGAGAACGCCTTGACGCAACGCGGGTCCAAAAGTAATAACAAATATCTGTGATATGTCGGCATTCGTTATCGCCTTACAGACGCGTCAAGATTTCGATTTTGCCGCTGATCACGACTTGGAGCGCTGCCTGCTCGAATCGAATTATCCGATCGAATAGGAATCGCTCAAAGTCTTAGGGGGCTGGCGCGTGAGGCGACGGATCAGTCCGACGCCTGGATGTCAAAATAACCGGTCAAGCTTTTCGAATTCATGCTCTGGGACGAAACCGCCGGCCGCGCTAAAATACGCTTTGGCGAACGCGCGGCGAAAACATTGGCCATGTCCGCGCCAGCCGCGGTTCTAGCCAGTTTGATCATTGCTAAATCGATGCGTCGGGGGTTTCGGGATGGGGCAGGTTTCGACATCGCATACGGCGACGTCATTGGCGTTGGCGCGCACGAGCCGCGACACGCCGCGCGACCGCGTCGTCATAAATGACGTGGCGCTCGAGCTCGACGCTCTGCTGAACGACGCGTTTTTCGCTCCGAACAAAGTGAAGGCCTGCGCCGACGCGTTCAAGGCCAATGCGCCGTTTCCCCATCTCGTCTTCGAGGGCCTCTTCGCGCCGCAACTCCTTGAGCTGATGTATGATGAATTCGACGCCGTGAAACGAAGCGATTGGAGGCGTTTCAACTCTAAATATGAACTCAAGCGCGCCACGCAGGCCAACGCCCGTTTCGGACCGGCGACGCAGCTCTATTTCAACACGATCCATTCCAACGCCTTCGTCGATTTCCTCCGCGAAATTACCGGCGTGGACGGCCTCCTTCCTGATCCGACCCTCCATGCCGGCGGCCTGCATGAAATCCCCGAGGGCGGCCGCTTCGCAATGCATATCGATTTCAATCAGCACCCGGTCACGCGGCTCGACAATCGCCTGGTGTTCATCACCTATCTCAACAAGGACTGGCAGCCGTCCTACGGCGGCGCGCTAGAGCTTCAAAGCATGGAGGACGAGAGCTGCAAGGTGGCGATCGACCCCGTCTTCGGCCGCTCCGCGCTCTTTTATCAGTCCGCCAAGAGCTTTCATGGCCATCCGGACCCCGTCAGGGCGCCGAAGGGGCGGCCGCGGCGCTCCGCCGCCGCCTATTTCTACACCAATGGGTCTCGGACGGCGAAAGTCCCGAGTTTCACACCACGCGCTTCCCAATGCCGGACCCGCTCGTGAAAAATCTGAAATTGGCGGATTTCCTGAAATATCTCACCCCGCCGGCCCTGCTCGACGGCTTCCGCTGGGCGCGCCGGTCCGCAAGGCGATAGAGCCGAGATCCGGCAAGGCGCGTCTTACGCCAAATCGCAAGCAGCCCTATACTCGCGTCGCCGCGCTCCGGCAATTCGCGCCCGGGACGGCGGATGCGGCCGGTTCGGCCAATCCTGGTCCGCTCGGGAGTGAGGTCGCCGCCTTTGCCAATCGGCCCCCGCCGCCTCGTCGCGCCGGAAAAACGCGCGGATGACGCCGAGACGTCGCTGCGTCCGCTTCTGCTCGCCGATTTCACCGGCCAGGAGGCCGCGCGCGGCAATCTCAAGGTCTTCATCGAGGCCGCGAAAGCCCGCCGCGAGGCGCTCGACCATGTCCTGTTCTGGGGTCCGCCCGGACTTGGCAAGACCACGCTCGCGCAGATCGTCGCCCGCGAGCTTGGCGTCAATTTCCGCTCGACCTCGGGGCCTGTCATCGCCAAGGCGGGCGACCTCGCCGCCCAGCTCACCGGGCTCGAAGATCGCGATGTGCTTTTCATCGACGAAATTCATCGCCTGAACCCGGCGATCGAGGAGATCCTTTATCCGGCGATGGAGGATTTTCAGCTCGACCTCATCATCGGCGAAGGCCCCGGCGCGCGCTCCGTCAAGATCGACCTCGCCAAATTCACGCTCGTCGGGGCGACGACCCGGGCCGGGCTTCTGACTACCCCTCTGCGCGACCGTTTCGGCATTCCGATCAGACTCGAATTCTACACCGTCGAGGAGCTGGAGCTTATCGTTCGGCGCGGCGCGCGCGTGCTTTCCATGGCGATCGCCGACGAGGGCGCCAATGAAATCGCCAAGCGCGCGCGGGGCACGCCGCGCATCGCCGGACGCCTGCTGCGCCGGGTCCGCGATTTCGCCTTGGTCGACAAGGAGCCCAAGATCACCCGCGCCGTCGCCGACAAGGCGCTGCGCCTTCTTGACGTCGACGCCATCGGGCTCGATCAGATGGACCGGCGCTATCTCGATACGATCGCGGTTTCCTTTGGCGGCGGCCCGGTCGGCATAGAGACGATCGCCGCGGCGCTATCCGAGCCGCGCGACGCGATCGAGGACCTGATCGAGCCCTATCTGATCCAGCAGGGATTCTTGCAGCGCACCCCGCGCGGACGCGTCCTCACCCCGCATGCCTTCCGCCATCTCGGCCTGAAGGAGCCGGCGCGGGAGACCGGGCAGTTCGGCTTGTTTTCGGAGGCTGGCGACGAGACCGGCTGAAGCGACGGCGTAAAGCTCCCGGCGCCCGGCCAGCTTGAGTTGCGGCTTTCGAGCCAGCCTCGTCGTTCCACGGTTAGGTTCAGAATCTCAGCAGCAGTCGTTCACGACGTCGAGGCGCCAACTCCAGAGCGCCCAAGCCAGCCATTAGAGCATGTTCCGAAAAAGTTGACCGACTTTTTCGATATTTAGACATCGGATATATCCGATGTCTCATGAGAACATGCTCCAACTTATTGATCAGGAGCGAGTTCTTATCGATTGGATGAGTCCATCCAATCGGAACGCGCTCTAAAGGAGACCGCTCTGGCTCCCGAATGCTGACGTAATGAGGGACCGCGGCGGCGCGCCGAGGCCGGGCTCGGGTCCGGTCCTACGGACGATTTCGAGGATGCGCTGTTATGAGCCGCGTCAGTCGCGCAGAGGGACAGGCGCGGCACCCGGCGTTGTCGCCGCATGGACCCCGCATGATATATGGAGCGCTCGTCTGGAGGTCCGGGCGCCATTTTCGAGCGCGCCGGAGACGCGCCCTTCAATGATCGGACAGCGCTCATGACAGACGCCTCGATTTCGGCCGCTCCGGCTCCAATGGAGGGACACGGCGCTTACAATCGCAGTTCGCGCGTCCAGGCGGCCGGGCTTTCTCTTGCGATTGCGCTGCTCGAGGAAGCGGCTCGCGTGGTCCCGCTGCCCGACGCATCGCAACCTATATTGATTGCCGACTATGGTTCATCCCAAGGGCGCAACTCGCTGGCGCCGATGGCGGCCGCGATCCGCAGAGTCCGGGACAGGGTCGGACCTGCGCAGGCGATCTCGGTCGTGCATACGGACATGCCCGATAATGATTTCGGCGCGCTGTTTCAGACCCTGGCCAACGATCCGGACAGCTATCTTCGCAGCGATCCGTCGGTATTTCCGTCTGCCGTGGGCCGCTCGTTTTATCAGCAGATTCTGCCGTCGCGCAGCGTCGCGCTGGGCTGGAGCTCATGGGCGGTGCAATGGCTGAGCCGCACGCCGGCGCAGATCCCTGACCACCTGCAGGTCGCCTGCAGCGGCGACGCGGCGGCGCGTGACGCCTTTTCAAGACAGGCTGCGGAAGATTGGCGCGCCTTCCTCATCAGCCGCGGGCGCGAACTGCGTGGCGGCGGACGACTCGTTGTTCTGACCATGGCGCTGCGCGATGGTGGCGACTTCGGCTACCACGGCGTTCTTTGCGCGATGTATGCAGCGCTGCTGAGCCTCATCGATGATGGCCTGATCAGCGCGCAAGAGGCGCGGCGGATGGCGATCCCGACGGTGGGACGCAGCCGCGCCGATCTGGCGGCGCCGTTCCTCGAGAACGGGCGCTGTGGCGCGCTTTCGATCGAGCATTTGGATGTGTTCGAGGGCGATGATTTGATCTGGCGCCAGTTCGAGCAAGACCACGACGCCGGAAAATTCGGCGCCCGGTGGGCGGCTTTTTCCCGGGCGTCGGTGTTCCCGACCCTCGCGCTTGGTCTTAAAGACGGCGCCGGCGATGCGCGCGCGGGCGTCTTTGTTGAGAAGCTCGAGGCCGGCATGGCGGCGCGCCTCGCCGCGGCGCCGGAGCCGATGCTGATTCCGCTCGCGCGGATCGCGCTTGTGAAGGAAGAGACCTGTTGAGCTCACTTCCGATTGCGGCGAACCGCGTCCGAAAAACCAGCAAGTGGCTACTCTAACCTTCTGGATCGACGGGGTTAAGACGTGCGGTTCAATCAACATGGCGCGCGCCTCGCCTTGTGCGTTTTGTTCTCAATTGGAATTCCGGGCGCGTCGTGCCACAAGTGATCTCAATTTCATCTGTTTTTTCGGGAGGCGACGGGATGATGGGAAAGATCGGTCTTGAGGAGCATTTCTCGCATCCCGACACGGTCGGCGACTCGGAAGAATATTTCCTGGCGGAAAAATGGGGTGAGATGAAGAAACGCCTCGTCGATGTTGGAGACATTCGGCTGAGGCTCATGGATCAGCATGGCATGGAGATGATGATCGTCTCATTGAACGCTCCGGCTATACAGGCTGTCAGCAACGTCTCTAAAGCGACCGAGA
>CAWESJ010000323.1:0-3162 GCA_963811015.1 uncultured Alphaproteobacteria bacterium
TGTCGCCTCCGGCGAGGCCAAAGTGGTCGCCGGGGCGCGTTCGGCCCTGTTTCTGCCCTTCGCCGATCTCGCCGCCCTCATCGTCGATGAGGAGCATGACGCCGCCTATAAGCAGGAGGACGGCGTGAATTATCACGCCCGCGACATGGCGGTGGTGCGCGGAAGGATCGAGAAAGCCGCCGTGATACTCGCCTCGGCGACCCCCTCGATCGAGACGCGGGTCAATGCCGAGCAGGGCCGCTACGGCCATGTGACGCTGAGCGGCCGCTTCCGGGGCCGGGCCATGCCGGAACTCGCCGCGATCGACTTGCGGCGGGAGGCGGCAAGGCCCGGCAAATGGCTGTCGCCAAAGCTCGCGGCGGCGCTTGGCGAGACGCTGGGGCGGGGTGAGCAGGCGCTCTTGTTCCTGAACCGACGCGGCTACGCCCCGCTGACCCTGTGCCGCGTCTGCGGCCATCGCTTCCAATGCCCGAACTGCACTGCCTGGCTCGTCGAGCACAGATTTCGCCGTGCGCTCATGTGCCATCATTGCGGCCATGTCGAGCGCCGCCCGCATATCTGCCCGACCTGTGAAGCGGCCGAATCCCTGACCGCCTGCGGCCCCGGGGTCGAGCGGCTCGCCGAGGAGGCGGCGGCGCTGTTTCCGGCCGCGCGCATCCTTGTTCTTTCGTCGGATTTTCCCGGCGGCGCCGAGCGCCTGCGCGCCGAGCTCGACGCAATCTCGCGCGGCGAATGCGACATGATCATCGGCACGCAGCTCGTCGCCAAGGGGCATAATTTTCCGCTTCTCTCCCTCGTCGGCGTGATCGATGCGGACATCGGCCTGACCTCGGGCGATCCGCGCGCGGCCGAGCGCACCTTTCAATTGCTGCAGCAGGTCACCGGCCGCGCCGGGCGTTTCGACACGCCGGGCCGCGCGCTCGTGCAGACTTGGCAGCCGGAGCATCCGGTGATGCGGGCGCTGCTGTCCGGTGATTTCGAGCGGTTCTACACCGAAGAAACCGAGCAACGTCGCCGCGCGGGCCTGCCGCCCTTTGGCCGGCTCGCGGCGCTGATCGTCTCGGGCAAGGACGCGGCCTCGGCCGAGGCGCACGCCCGGGCGCTGGCCCGCGCGGCCTATGGCCTCGCGCCTTCGGAAAGCTGGAAGCTCGCCCCGGCCGGCGGGCTGCCGAATGAGGACGAGATCAATCTGCTCGGGCCGGCCGAGGCGCCGATCGCGGTCATTCGCGGCCGCCACCGGTTCCGCCTGCTTTTGCGGGCGCCGAGATCGGCCGATTTGCAGGGGTTTCTCCGCGCCCTGCTCAAGGCTGGCCCGCCCGAGCGCGGCGGCGTCAAGGTCGCGGTGGACATAGACCCGCAGAGCTTTTTATGAGCGGGATCAAATCGCGTCGCCGGCTCTCGCCGGCGCTCCAGGATAGTTCCGAGCAAAAGGAAACCCGCCGGCGAGAGTCCGTCGGCGGGTCCAGGATGCGTTGCCGCGGCGTCAGAAGCAGCTTTTAGAAAAAGTCGAAGAAGTCGAACATGTCGCTGATCGCGGGACTGTTCACCGGCACATAAGGCGTGACCAGATCGACGCTGATCGGGTTCGGCAGGTTGTCGCGGCTGCGGTGCGTGATTGGCGGCAGCCACCAATTGCGCTCGATGAACTTAATGATCGAGACATGATCGGCGTATTGATGCGAGATGTAGCCCGGCTTCAGGAACGGCGAGACAACAATCAGCGGGATGCGGGTTCCGTCGCCGAAGAAGTCAAGCGGCTGCACATAGCCCAAATCATAGTAGCCGCCGCCTTCGTCGAAGGTGATGATGATTGCGGTATTCTGCGCGTAGCTCGAAGCTTGCACCTGATCGACGATTTTCTTGGTGAATCCTTCGAACAGGTCGAGCTTGGAGGACGCCGGATGGCCGTCGACGTAACCGCTCGGCTTGACGATTGAAATCGCCGGCAAAGTTTTATTGGCGATATCCGTGTAGAGATTTACCGAGTCTTGAATATGCGCCGCGACCTGAGCCGGATTCGACATGATCGAAGTGTCGTACTGGAACGGGTTGCAAATATTGCAATATTCATCGGCGGTCGGTCCGGCCGCGCCCCAATTGAGTTGGTAGGGGTCGTTCACATAGTTGTTCCACTGATCGCCGTAATATTTCCACGAAATATTTTTGGCGTTGAGGACGTCGCCGATGCTCCGGACCGATGACGGCGGGATCGTGAACGGGGTATTGGCCGGATTATTGTCGGTGTAGGCGTTATTGCCGTTGCCGAACCAACCAGGGTTATAATTGTTCAACAGGTAGTAGTGGCCCGGCTCGCAGTTCGGATTGATCGGGCGAGGCAGGGATTTGAGATAATCCAGGATCGGTTTGACGCCGGGCTGGGTGGCGTCCGAGCAATTGCTGTAAGAGCCGCCGCCGGAGACGGGCTCAGCGGAATAGGGCGGCGGATAGCCGGCATTGTAGCTGTTGCCGTAACCATCCTCCGTGTACCAGTTGTTGGTGCCGGCCGCTGGATTCGGATTTTCCACTTCATTGACTATGCCTTGGTCCGGGGTGCCGGTGAAAACCTGCACGCCGTTCGGCGGCGCAGCCGAATGGCCGTTGCCGTCGCTGAACCAGATTGCGTCGGCATGGCCGAACATGATGTGGTTCGCGCCGGTCCCGCCATTGACGGATTGGTGGAAATTGTCGCTCATCGCGTATTTTTCCGCGAGGCTGGTGAAATAGGGCGCGTCGCCCTTTTGCACGTTATAGAAGCCGAGGGCCGTCGAACCCTCTCCCGTGGTCACCGCGTTGGCCGAATATTCGGTGCTGAAGCTGGCGGGCTGTGCGACGCCATTGGCGCCGGCTCCCACGGTCACTTCGACCCAGGCGAATAGTTTGCCGTCGCAGCCCGACGGATTGAACCAATCCGAGGATGCATGGTTGCAATTCAGCTGCTGCCACATCTGATAGAAGCGATGCACCGGGCTGGCCGCGTAGGCGTCATAGGTGAGATTGGCGCCGGTAAGCTGAAACGGTCCAGCCGGCAGAGCGTTCACGTTGTTGATGCGTTGATCCGGCGTCTTGGACGTTTGGCCGGTGCCGCCGCTCAAGAGATCGGGATAATAGGCCAATCCAATCCGGTTTCCAGCAAACACCAACTGAACGAAGAAACGGTACACA
>CAWESJ010000324.1:0-3142 GCA_963811015.1 uncultured Alphaproteobacteria bacterium
ATCGTCGGCGCGCTGCCCTTCACGCTGGCGCTGCCCTATGCAAATCTTTTCTTCACCGCAGCCCTCAGCATTGCGATCGGATTGATCCTGTCCTCGGCCTTCTCCGCCATACTTGTCTATGCGACGGAGCTTATGCCGGGGCGAGTCGGAGCGGTCGCCGGCCTGTTTTTCGGCTTCGCCTTCGGCATGAGCGCATTGGGCGCGGCGGCGCTCGGCTCCCTCGCCGACGCCACAAGCATCGGCTTCGTCTATCGCCTTTGCTCGGTCCTGCCGGCGCTAGGCCTGCTCGCCTGTTTCCTGCCGCGGCGGCTCGAACTCGGCTGAGCCGCCGACATGGCCAAAACCTCGCGGGCGAAATTTCCGGCCGCGAAGATTTTTGGTTCAGGGCAAATAGACGTCATGGGCGGAATCGACGAGGCCGCGGCTCGTGATGACGATCCATCCGGCGCCCCGCCGTTCGATCGACCTGACCGTGCCCGCGCCGGGAATTGTCTCGCCTGGCCCGACTTCGAGGGAGCCGCTCGCATTCTCGACAAGCGCGACGCCGTCATAAACATCGCGAACCACCCAGCTCGTGATCAATTGCGGCTTCTTCGCCCCGTCAGGCGGCTCGAGCAGCTTCGGCGGCGCGCCGAGAATTTGCGGGCGATTGACCGCCGCGGTCTTTCCCGACGCCGCGTTGGCGGGGATGGAGCCTGTCGTTTGCGGCGCCGCGGTCTGGCGCTGCTCAATTCGATCGAGACGCTCGACAACCTGCTGCAGCTTGGCCGCCGGCTCGCGCTGCATATGTTCGACCTTGCTTGCGAGCTCGGCGATCGCCGAGCTCGTCTCGGTCTTCACGGCGTCGAGCCTTGTCTTCAGCCCGTCGAGACCTTTTTCGAACGCGTGCTGGTCTTTCGAATTCTGGTTTTGCGCGATGGAGGCGCGCAAGGAGTCGAGATTGGCCTTCACCGCGCGCAGGTCCTCGCCCATTTTCTGGGTCGCGCGCCGCAATTCGGCGCTTTCAGAGGCTTCTCGCCGCGCAACTTCCTGCATCGCCGAGGCCTTCGCCGCATCGCTTTGCGTCGGCGCCCCGAAAAAATGCGACCCGGCCGCCCAGGCGAAACCCATGACGCAAAGCGCGAGGGCCGCATGCGAGCTATGGGACATGACGGAGTCTAGCCGCGGCCACGGCCCCCGCCCGGCGCTCGCCTCGACCCTTTCGAAAAAAGGCTCCAGATTGGTAAATTCATCCTTCGCCGGCCGCAAATTCTTGCCCTGCCCGCCCGGCGCGACCAATTTGTCATTTCGATCGGCGGAGTCCCCGTTGGAATGGTCGGACGCCGAAGCGCCGGCGCCCGGCGCATCGCTTCGGCCATGGCCTTGCGCCTCTCCGTTGGGATCTGCGTCGTCAGCGGAAAGATCCATGCTGGTCCTCCTGAGACATTTAAGACACTTCCATAGTTTTTCCTCCCGTCGCATTAATGCGACGTTAACGCCCAGACGTCAGCCGGCGCGGCCTTGCTCGGCCATTTTCCCGGCCCGCTGCACCGATGCGACAATGCTGGACAAGAGCGGCGCGCAACTTTCCCGCACGTGCGGCGTTGTCCGCCAGAAGCAGGAGGGGGCCATGCTCAAGACGATTTGGAGCGTTCTATTTTTTGCGGCGGTCGTTGGAAGCCCGCCGGCGCGGGCTCAGACCGGCGGGTTCGACGGCGCCGGGCCGCCGCCGGCGCAGACCGACACCCGCCTGTTGATCGAGAAGAATTTGACCCCGACCGGCGAGACAGTCCCGCATCCAGGCGAGTCCCAAAGCGGCGGCGAGACGCCCCTCGACCGGACGATCGAGCAGGAGAATAACGCAGTGGACCAAAGCATCTGCAAGAACTGCTAGTTCGCTTCCGCATCGGATATGCTCTAGACCCGGCGCGGGCGAAGGAGCGGCTTCATGCGGATCGAGGGGAAGGCTTTTACAACGATTTGGCTCGGCGACGATGCAGCGACGGTCCATGTGATCGATCAAACGCGATTGCCGCACCAGTTCGAGATCGCCTCGATCTCGAATGTCGCCGAGGCGGCCCGCGCGATCAAGGACATGCTGGTGCGCGGCGCGCCGCTGATCGGCGTTACGGCGGCTTATGGCGTCGCGCTGGCGATGCGCGCGGACCCCTCTGACGCCAATCTCGACAAGGCCTGCGCCCTTCTCGCCGCGACGCGGCCGACCGCCGTCAACCTTCTATGGGCGCTCGAGTCCGCGCGCCGGACTCTTTCGTCCGCGCCCTGCGCCGAGCGCGGCCGCGCCGCCTTCGCCCATGCCGCCGCGATCGCCGCCGAGGATGTCGCGCTTTGCGAGGCGATCGGCGAGCGCGGGCTCGGCCTGATCGAAGCCGCGGCCGCGCGCAAGGGCGGCGCTCCGGTCAATATTCTCACCCATTGCAACGCCGGCTGGCTCGCGACGGTCGACTGGGGCACGGCGACCGCGCCGATCTACAAGGCGCATGAGAAAGGCGTCCCGTTGCATGTATGGGTCGATGAAACGCGGCCGCGCAATCAAGGCGCCTCGCTGACGGCCTGGGAGCTCAATCAACATGGCGTGCCGCATACGATTATCGTTGACAACGCCGGCGGCCATTTGATGCAGCATGGCGAGGTCGATCTGGTCATTGTCGGAACCGATCGCACGACGGCGTCGGGCGACGTCTGCAACAAGATCGGCACCTATTTGAAGGCGCTGGCGGCGAAGGACAATGGGGTGCCTTTTTATGTCGCGGCGCCTTCCCCCTCGATTGATTTCGCAATAGACGATGGACTCGCCGAGACGCCGATCGAAACCCGCCCGCCGGAGGAGCCATGGTCATTTGCCGTCATTCAGGATAAGAACCTGCTGAACCGGTTGTCGGACAGCGCCAAAGAAAGGGTGCGCAGCGAGGCGCAAGGTTCCGATTCCCACCACGCAAAGCATTCGCTTGAACTGGTGAACAAACCGGATTTCCATGTTTTTTACAACGCTGGCACGCTGATCGTCATCTACGGCAAATTCCAGGGGCCGTTTGTCGTGGCGGATTGCTGGCTGGCAGCGGAAAACCTGATGCTTGCCGCCTGCGCAAAAGGGCTTGGCACCTGCGTCATCGGCTTTGCGGTCTCGGCGCTGAACTCGCCGGAG
>CAWESJ010000325.1:0-4203 GCA_963811015.1 uncultured Alphaproteobacteria bacterium
GATCACCCTCGGCGGCTATCACATCCACGCCATGCTTACGATGGGCGACTGGGACTTCTGGATTGACTGGAAAGACCGCCGCTTTTGGCCAACGGTTCTTCCGATCGTGCTCGTCACCTTCCCGGCCGCCGCCCAGGCCTATTTCTGGGAAAGCTACCGGCTTCCGTTCGGCGCGACCTTCCTGGTCATCGCCCTTCTCACCGGCGAATGGATCAATCGCTACACCAATTTCTGGGGCTGGACCTATTTCCCGATCAGCCTCGTGTGGCCGACTTCCCTCATCCCGGGCGCACTTTTCCTCGACATTGTCCTCCTGCTCAGCCGCAGCTTCATCGTCACCGCGATTGTCGGCGCGATGGGTTGGGGTCTGCTTCTCTATCCGACCAACTGGCCAATTCTTGCGCCTTATCATCAGGCGACGGAACAATATGGCCTGCTTATGTCTCTCGCCGACCTGATTGGCTTTGAATACGTCCGCACCTCCATGCCCGAATATCTCCGCATGGTCGAGCGCGGCACGATGCGCACCTTCGGTAAGGACGTCGTGGCGGTGGCCGCCTTCTTCTCCGGCTTCGTCTCGATCCTTGTTTATTTCTGGTGGTGGTACGTGGGCAAGTTCTTCTCGACCACTGCTTACACCAAGGAAGTCTGAGTGTGGCGCAAGCCGAACAAGGATTCGTTGCAATAGACAATGCCACGGCTCGGCCGTGTGGGAGACTTTAAATGAATACATCCATGTTTAGTACACTGGCGCGCCACGCCAAGCGCCAAGCCGGAAGGCTCTGGGCCTTGGGACTGGCCGTCGGGCTCGCCGCGTCCATGGCGGGCGCGGGTCCGGCCGACGCCCATGGAGAAAAGTCGCAAGCGGCTTTTCTTCGGATGCGGACGCTGAATTGGTATGACGTGAAATGGTCGACGACCTCCCTCAACGTCAATGACGAAATGACGATCAGCGGCAAGCTTCACATCATGGAAGCCTGGCCGGTGGCGGTTCGGAAGCCGGAAGTCGCCTTCCTCAACGTCGGCATGCCCGGTCCGGTGCTGATCAGGGAATCCGCGTTCCTTGGCGGAAAGTTCGTTCCTCGTTCGCTCTCGCTCGACTTGGGCAAGACCTATGAGTTTCACGTCCTGCTCAAGGCGAGGCGTCCCGGCCGGTGGCATGTTCACACCCAGTTGAGCGTCGAGACAGGCGGTCCCATCATCGGGCCCGGCCAATGGATCGAGATCAAGGGCGACATGGCCAATTTCACCAATCCGGTCACTCTGTTGAACGGCGACGTGATCGACCTCGAGACCTATAAGATCAGCAATATCTACTTCTGGCACGCTGTGTGGTTCCTCGCCGGCGTCGTTTGGATCGGGTATTGGTTCCGCAAGCGCGGCTTCGTCGGACGGTATATCGCCGTCGCGTCGGGCAAGGGCGCGGAATTGATCACCCCGTTCGAGCGCCAAGTCGGCGCAGGCGCTCTCGCGGCGACTTTGCTGGTCGTCATTATCTCCTACGCCATCACCGCCAGCGAGTTCCCGCGCACGATCCCGCTGCAGGCCGGCAATATCAGGGCTGTCGAAGCTCTGGATATTCCGGAGTCCCCGATCAAGGTCATTTACGAAAGAGGGACTTACAAGGTGCCAGGCCGCGAGCTGCTCGCGACCTATAAGATCACCAACACCGGCAAGGAGCCGGTTCGGATTGGCGAGTTCGCGACCGCGACCCTTCGCTTCCTGAACCCGGATGTCTACACGCAGAAGGTCGACTATCCGCAATATATTCTCGCGGAACGGGGCCTTTCGCTGAGCGACAACGCTCCGATCGCGCCTGGCGAAACGAGGGAGATCACGGTCAAGGTTCAAGACGCCCGTTGGGATACGGAACGTCTGGCGGACTTGGCCTATGACGTCGACAGCTCCTTCGCCGGCCTTCTCTTCTTCTTCACCCCGAGCGGCGCCCGCTACGAGGTGGAGACTGGCGGACCGGTCATTCCAGAGTTCCTCCCCGTCTGAGCGCTTCAGCTCCGATGAAGAGTGAATTCTGAGAAGTCGAATAGAATAGCCCCGCCGGTTCTCGAAGAACCGGCGGGGAATTAAATTGGGGAGGCTCAAGGGTGAAAACGCGCGGGATGAACGTCGGCGTTTTGGCGACGGGCCTCTTGGCGATAGGCCTCCTGACGACAGGCCTTCCGGCGACAGGCGCTCAAGCGCATGGCTCGTTGAGAATGAACAAGAATTTGTGCCTGCTGAGGATCGGCCCCAACATCATCCATTTTTCCGGCTACCAGCCATTCGTGAGCACGGACGCCTTCTGCGAGGACATTCCGCAGACCGGCTCGACCGTCATGGTGCTTGACTACGTCGATCCTGAGCTGCGGGACATGACGGCGGAGATCCGCATCGTCAAGGACGTCACCAATGGCGGGTTCATCGGCCGCGCGCGAATGCTCACCGACGCGGAACTTTCGAGTGAAGACCTTGGCCCGATTACCGAGAGCTATATCCCGGCGAAGCGCTATCCGAGCGGCACGGTCAATTTCCAGCATTTTTTCGCCAAGGCCGGCAAATACATAGGCATTGTGACCGTGAGGAACAGCCACGGCCAATATTATGTGTCCCAATTCCCGTTTTCCGTCGGCGAAGGCTATTTGAAGATCTTGCCATATTATATCGCCTTGGTCGCGATGGTGGTGGGCGGGCTGCTGGCTTATTGGAAATATGGGCTTCAAAACGATGCTGTTCCTCCAAAAAGAGCTGGCTGATAAAATTCCGATGGAGGGGATTCGAAAACGCCGCGAATGGACGAGCGCAGGCCATTTTCGAGCAATTGCCAGCGCTGGCGCAAAACGGCGAGATCGCTTGCCGCAGGTCGGGCGCCGCAAGCGGCGGATGCGACAGGAGCGCTCAATTTTTCTTGGCGCGAGGGCGCAGTTCGCCGCGGCTGATCATGCTCGGCGGCGCGGCGCGCGAGTTTTTCGCAGAAAAGATCGCCAAGGGGCGCCGCCTGCGAGCTCTCCGGCTCACGCGAGTCCTGACGTGGCTGGGTCTCCCGCATCGGCTCAATCCGCAGGCGTTCCTTGCTTCCATTGACGTAATTCCGCATGAAGCGCGCCATCGCGCGGGACAAGGGTTCCCGCGGAGCCTGGATGCGCGGTCTCCCCAAACGATCGGGTTCTCGAATGAAGATTACGCTGCCTCCCCTCATTCATGGTTTTGTGGGCATCCTGCGCTCGGAGGTCGGCCCGGAAGTCTTGCCGAGTTCGAGTTATCTGCTGAGATTGAGCCTCGGCCTGTTCGCGCTTGTCGAATTCGCCATCAAGCTTTCGACCCATTCGGTCGTGGGGGCGGTCGGGATAGGGTTCAGCGCCGCGGCGCTCTTGATCCTGATCGCGGCGCTGGCCGCCCGGCTCCTTGGACATGATGAGCGACTCCGGCAAACCTTGACGGCCTTGGCGGCGGCGGGGGCTGTTGTCGCTCTGGTCAATTTTCTGTTTCGTTATTTGCTCGTCCAAGGCTTCAGCTTCGTCGGCGACGAGCTGCCGGCCCAAGACCTCGCCAGCTTTCTTCTTTTCCCGATTTTTCTTTGGAACACGGTCGTTTACGCATCGATTTTCCGCCGTTCATTTTCGCTTGGCCTGATCTTGTCCTTCGCCTTGTCGCTCGGATATTTGCTGGTGCTGTTCTTTTGGATCCCGCATTTTTTTAAATAGCGCGGAGGCATGGGCTCCGGCGCGCGGCGCGTCGAGGCCTGAATTCGCGCGACCTGGATTTGGCTGTGCGAAAGAGCCTGTTTCGAACGGCAGAAAATTTGCCAATGACGGCGGAGCGGCGTCCGGCCCTCGAAAGAAGCCGGCCGCCGCGCTTGGGCTTTTGCGTCCAAGTCTCCGCCGGACGTGGACTTGACCCTGTAAATCGAGGCATGGTCTCCGGCGGCGAGAGAGTTCGGCATCTTGACCACAGCGAGCATCCATGACCCGAATTCGTCGATTACTGGTCGCGAACCGCTCTGAAATCACGATCCGCGTTTTCCGAGCGGCGACTGAGCTCGGCATTCGAACGGTCGCGGTCTACGCCGAAGAAGACAAGCTTTCGCTGCATCGCTTCAAGGCCGACGAAGCCTATCAAATCGGCATCGGCAAGGGACCGCTCGAAGCCTATCTCTCGATCGACGACGTGATCCGCGTCGCCAAGGACGCGAAGGTCAACGCGATCCAT
>CAWESJ010000326.1:0-9946 GCA_963811015.1 uncultured Alphaproteobacteria bacterium
ACCCTTCGTCCTTCACGCCCGCGCCTCGAGGAGATCGCGCGCCGCGGTTCCCTGGACGCCGGCCCCGACGACGCAAATCAGCGATCCGGCCTTCGGGGCGATCTGGCGATAGACGTCGGGCCATTGGTCGCCCCATAGCCGCGCCTGTTCGTTGATCTCGTTGATCACCGCCTGCGCCCCGCCGGCGCTGTGGGATGGCCCAGGCGGGCCGCCAGTCGCGCTCGGCCTGGTCGTTGGTCAGGATCGACAGTTTCTCCGGCGGCGTCCCGAGCTGGCCCTGCACCGCTTTCGTCGTGATGGCGAACATCTGATAGGCGGCGGGATCGGGCTTGGAGAGGCCGGCGCGGGCCGCCTTGACCGCCGGATTGTCCATCACATATTGCGCCGGGTCGGAATCCTTGCCGGTCAGCATCGCGTCGCGGTGGGCGAGCATGGTCTCGAACTGTCGCGCTGCGCCCTCGTGCACCCGAAACCGTATCGCCTCGTTTTCGGTCGTCTCGGGGCTCGCCCCGGCGACGCCTGGTCCGGTCGTCGGCCCGCGGCCATGCGCCTTCATCGCTTCCGACAGCACGCCCTGGCCACTTTCGAGGTCGCGCTGCATGTCGGCGATCTCGGCGGGAGACGCCCAGCGCGCCGCCCGCATCGCCGCCCCGACTTCGCTGGCGATGGCGAATTCATCTTTCCATTGCTGCGCCTTGGCCGGCTCCATCACCGCGTCGATCCGCTCGGCGGGCAGGCTCACCCCTTCCGCGCCCATCTCGGTCGCCTGGATCAGGTTGGGCACCGTCTGCTCGAAGCGCTCCGCGTCGTCCGGCGCGACGGCGGCGACGACCGCGACCAGGAAGGTTGTTCCGACTATTTGCAGAAAACGGGTGGAGGCGTCGCCTGGAAACGGCGTCCAGATCAGCGAAAGGCCGGCCCAAAAGGTCAGGAACAGGGCCGTCGTCCCGGCCGGCGACAGCAAGGCGATGCGCAATTGGCGCGGCCCGTGCCCGGCGCCGCTCAATAGCGCGCCAATGAGGACCAGGATCGCGCCGACGGGAAGAAGGACGTAGATCGCCCCGCGGGAGATCGGCGCGGCGCAGGGCAAGCCGATCATCAGGACGGCCAAGCCAAGCCGCATCAGGAGCTTGGCGGCGTCGGCGGCTGGCGTATCGGCATGGCGAGAGGCGACGGACATGGGGCCGCTTGCTGGAAAAAAGGGCGAGGAGGATCTGAGCCCGGCTCTATCTTAACGCCCAAAATCTTCGCGCGCTGTGGATGTTATGCAACAGGCGCGCGCCGAATGACGCCAAATGCTCTTTATTTATGAGTTTCGGGCGAATTCGAGGTTTCGTCAAAGCCGCCTCGGCGTCAAGGGCTTGGCCGTCCGCGCCCGCCGCGCGTTCGGGCTTTGAAGATCGACCTTTCGATCGGGCTTGGCGGCATGGCGGCGGCGCTGATATGCGTTTGGCCGACGTCGCCCTTCAACCGTTCCTTCTCCATCCGCACGCAAGGACCATCAATGCTGAAGCGTTTTTCGCTCTTACTCGTCGCTCTTCCGCTTTGCGGCGGCGCGGCCCCGGCCCGCGCCGGAGAAGCCGAGACATTCGCGGCCGCGCAGGATTTCATCTCGGCCCTGACCTCTTTGGACGGCGCGCTGCAGCGCCTCCATGATTTGATCAAGTCGGAAAAATTGAACGTAGCCGACGTGGGGCCGATTTGCGCCGCCTTGAATCCCGACCCCAATGAGCCGCCCAATTCGCCCGATTCGCTTCCTGACTTCCTGAAGAAGGACGACATAAGCCGCGCCGACGCCGGCGCGCTCTGCGACGCCGTCAAAGCCGTACGCACCGTCAGCGAGCAGGCGAAATCCGCAAATCTGCGCGCCGCGGCCGAGTGCAAATCCCATCGCATTCCCGCTTGCGACATCGCCAATGAAGTTGTCACGGCGCAAAGGGAGTCCCGGGCGCGAATGGAGAGCGGCGGCGCGAAATGATCGAGGCCTGTCGGCGCCGACGGCTCCAAGCTTCGGCGGTTCGCGCGGCTTCTTCGGCCGGAACATGATGCGGAAAAGTTGAAGCCGCCTTCTGGCGACGTCACGCTTTAATTCCCAAATAAGTGCGCGGCGGTCCATTCGATCGGACCGCCGCGCGAAGGATCGGGCGCGCATGGTTTTGGTCGCCCGACCGCTGGGGCGCGGCTGCTTGTCGCAGTCCCGAAGGCTCGGCCGGAACGTGCGAAAGCACACGGCGTTACTGATACATTACATTACTGATATTATTTAAGTTTTTAATAATTCTTTCAGCCGCTCTTGGCGTCTCTGACTTAAGAACTCGGCTGAGCGTGGGCCGGCGGGACTGCCAAGAAAAGCGCGGCCGCGAAGCAGTGGGTCTTCGGTCATGAAATTCAGATTTCCGTGGTTCAGGCGCCGCCGGCCGCCATTTTTATCCTTGTCCAAGGTCGCGCGACCGGCCGAGGAAATCGCCGATTTCTTGCGCGCCGAGGCGATCGCCAAATGTGAGGAAGCCATTGACCTCGCCGATCGCGCTGGCTCGGAGATGGCGGTCTATTTCATCGCATGCGCGATCCATGAGCTTCGCACCGGCCCCGCCCGCCGAGGAGGCTAGAGCGCGTTCCGATTGGATGGAACTCATCCGATTACAAGAATTTGCTCCAGGCCAATAAGTTGGATCATGTTCTACGAGGCGTCGGATATATCCGACGCCTCAATGGCGAAAAACGGGTCTAATCGCCGCTCGGCTGTTGCAGCTTGCGCAGCGCCTGGTCGATCGTGAAACTCGCCGCCTTCTGCCGCGGCGGAAAATCCTTGAAGGTCGCAAGATACTTGCCGACATAGGTCTGCGCCGGCACCAGCAGGAAGGCGTGATCGAGCAGCCAGTCGTAATAGGTGTTCGAGGTGATGTTGGCGCGCTCATAGGGGTCGAGCCGGAGATTGAAGACCAGGGGCACGCGCAGATTCGTGAAGGGCTCCGACCAGACGCGAAGGGTTCCAGGCGCCCTTTGCTCCGAAAAGACGAATTTCCAATTGTCGTAGCGCAGGCCAGTCAGGTCGCCGTCGTCGGAGAAATAGAAGAACTCCTTGCGCGGGCCCTTCTTTTCCGCGCCGGTGAGATAAGGCAGAAGATTATAGCCGTCGAGATGGACCTTATAGGTCGTCGCGCCGGCCTTGTAGCCGGTCAGCAGCTTCTCCTTGACGTCGGGCGCGCCGGCGATGGCGAGCAGCGTCGGCAGCCAGTCGAGATGCGAGACGATCTCATTGGAGACGGAGCCGGGCTTGATCTTCCCCGGCCAGCGAACCATGGCCGGCACGCGATAGGCGCCCTCCCAGTTCGAGTTCTTTTCGTTGCGGAACGGCGTCATCGCGGCGTCCGGCCAGGAGTTCAGGTGCGGCCCATTGTCGGTCGAGTAGAAGACGAGAGTATTGTCCTCGATCCCCAATTGCTTGAGCTTGGCGAGGACTGTCCCGACATTGCGGTCATGGTCGATCATCGTGTCGGCGTAGGGTCCGAGCCAGCGGCCGGCCTGGCCGAGGCTTTCTGGCTTGGTGTGGGTGCGGAAATGCATATGGGTGAAATTCACCCAGACGAACACGGGCTTGCCCGCCTTCGCCTGCTTCTCGATGAATTCGGCTGAGCGGTCGGCGATGTCGTCGTCGATCGTCTCCATCCGCTTCCTGGTCAAGGGCCCGGTGTCCTCGATGGTTTGGGAGCCGTCGGGATTGGCGAAGCTGTGGATCACGCCGCGCGGCCCGAAATTCTTGCGGAAATTCGGAAACTCGGGGTCGTCGGGCTTGGGATAATCCGGAAGCTCGGGCTCTTCCTCGGCGTTGAGGTGGTAGAGATTGCCGTAGAATTCATCGAAGCCATGGGCGGTCGGCAGAAACTCGTCCTTGTCGCCCAAATGGTTCTTGCCGAACTGGCCGGTGGCGTAGCCTTGGGCCTTGAGCAATTCGGCGATGGTCGGATCTTCCTTGCGCAGGCCGAGATCGGCGCCCGGCAGGCCGACCTTGCTGAGGCCGGTGCGAAACACGCTTTGGCCGGTGATGAAGGCCGAGCGCCCGGCGGTGCAGCTCTGCTCGCCATAATAATCCGTGAAGATCACGCCGTCTTGCGCGATGGAATCGATATTGGGGGTTCTGTAACCCATCAGCCCATTGGTGTAGGCGCTGATGTTGGACTGGCCGATATCGTCGCCCCAGATCACGACAATATTCGGCTTTTCGCTCTCCTGAGCCTTGGCGGGCGATGGCGCGGCCGCAGGTGTCGGCGCGGCCTCCGGGGATGGCGCCTGCGGCGCCGCGGCGGCGGGCGGGCGCGACGGCTGGCGCTTGGGCTGCTGCTGTGCGCCGGCCGGCGAGGCCAAGGCGCAGACAACGGACGCCAAGGCGAGCCAAAGGGCCGAGCGATGTTTCAACTCCATGCGGTTTTCTCCGTGAATTGCGCCCATCTTGGCAGGCCGCTTGTTGCGGCCAGCGCGCCGGAGGACTTTGAGGCTGGACACGCCGCCGTCAAGTGCCCGATTTGCAAACTGAGACGCGACCCTTGCGCCGCGCCGCTGGCGACATGGCGGGCCTTTGTGCTACCGTCAAAAAAAGCCGTCGCGCCGCCTGTCTGGGGAGGGACCATTGGATATGCGCCGCCATTATCGCGGAATCGTCTATCGGGGGATCGTCGCAGGGATACAAAGGGCTTCATCGCCTTGACCGTCGCGTCCGGCGGCCGAGGCGCCGCTTTTTGGGCCGCCGGCTCGGCTTCGCCGAAAGACGCGACGCCGGCCAGACTCGCGCGTAAAATCGTCCGCCAGTCATCCTTTCCGCGCCACATTTGAGTTTGGAGCCCCCGTGTTCTTCACCGACATTCAACCGCTGATCGCTCAGCACGGCTATTGGGCGGTTTTCCTTATCGTCATGCTGGAAAGCGCGGGCGTTCCGCTTCCTGGAGAAACAGCCTTGCTGCTCGCCGGCGCCTATGCCGGCGCCACGGGCGAGCTCAATATTTCCCTCATTATCGCAATGGCGGCGGCGGGCGCGATCATCGGCGACAATATAGGCTTCTGGATGGGCCGGACCTGGGGAACGAAACTTCTGCTGCGCTATGGAAAATTCATCCATCTTCCCGAAGGCCGGCTCAAGCTCGGGCAATATTTATTCGCGAGCCATGGCGCGAAGATCGTCTTCTTCGGCCGTTTCGTCGCCTTCCTGAGGGTTCTCGCCGCGCTGCTCGCGGGCGTGAACAAATATCATTGGGGGCAATTCCTGTTCTATAACGCGACCGGAGGAATCGTCTGGGCGGTCATCATGGGGAGCGCCGCCTATATTTTCGGCGACGCCGTCCACCGCGTCAGCGGCCCGCTGGGAATCGCCGCGCTTGTGGTTGTGGTCGGCGGCGCCTTGGCCTTCATGATTTTCGTGCGGCGCGAGGAAAAAAAGATGGAGAAAAGGCTCGCCTCCCTGCCGGAGGGCGAGTTTCGGACGCTGCGCTAATACGACAGCCTATGGCTTGTCCGCCTTGGGCGGCTCCAGCCGGGCGATAAGGCTCGACGTGTCCCATCGCGCGCCGCCGAGGTTTTGCACCTCGGCGTAGAATTGATCGACGAGCGCGGCTAGGGCCAAGCTCGCGCCATTGCGCCGCGCCTCGTCGAGGCAAATTGCGAGATCCTTGCGCATCCAGTTCACCGCGAAGCCGAAGTCGAACTCGCCCGCGATCATGGTCTTGTGGCGGTTCTCCATCTGCCAGGATTGCGCGGCGCCCTTGGAGATGACCTCGACGACCGCCTGCGGATCGAGCCCGGCGCGCGTGGCGAAATGCAGCCCTTCGGCGAGCCCCTGAACCAGCCCGGCGATGCAGATCTGATTGACCATTTTGGTCAGCTGGCCGGAGCCCGCCGGGCCCATCAGCCGGCTCGCCTTCGCATAGGCTGAAAAGACCGGCTCGGCGCGGGCGTAATCTTCCGGCTCGCCGCCGCACATGATGCTGAGCGCGCCGGTCTCGGCGCCGGCCTGGCCGCCGGAAACCGGCGCATCGACGAAGCCGTTTCCATTGGCTTTCGCGAGAGCGTGGAGCTCGCGCGCCGCAATGGCCGAGGCGGTGGTGTGATCGATGAAGACGGCGCCGCGTTCAAGGCCCGCGAAAGCGCCGTCGGGGCCGGTCGCGACGGCGCGCAGATCCGCGTCATTGCCGACGCAGGCGAAGACGAAGTCTTGCCCGGCCGCGGCCTCGCGCGGGGTCGGCTTTGACGCGCCGCCGAATTCCGCGACCCATTTCACCGCCTTCGCCGCCGTGCGATTATAGACTGCGACCTCATGGCCCTTTTTTTGGAGATGTCCGGCCATGGGATAGCCCATGACGCCGAGGCCGAGGAATGCGACTTTCGCCATGTCCGCCTTTCCGCGCCGGCGGCTCGCCGCGCCGGGCTTTTTCGCGAGGATCGAATTTCTTTTGATCTAGCGGAGTCGCGAAACTCAGACCAGCTTGGCGCGTCTTCGGATTGCGAGATCAATGCTCTCTAATTGATCTCGAAATCGAAATATTTGGCCCTGATCCGGGCGAAGGCGCCGGAGGCTTTGCTTTCGTCCAGGGCCTTTTCGAACATGTCCTTGAGCGTCTTGTCCTCCTTGCGCAGGCCAATCCCCACGCCGTCGCCGAAATAGGCGGGATCGCGCGGCAGATCGGCCGCGAGCGCGCAGCATTGCGCCTCCCTGCGGGTTTTCAGAAAGTCCGCGAGCGCGTCCTTGTCGCCGATGACGAGGTCGAGCCGGCCCTCGGCGAGATCGAGAATGGCCTCCTCGATCGTGGCGTAGGCGCGGATCTCGGATTGCTTGTAGAGATCCTCGACATAGGCCTGATGCGCGCCGCCCGCTTCGACCCCAATGCTCTTGCCGGCGAGACCGCTTGGGCTTGCGTCCGCGATCACCGCATCCTTGGACGCAAGGAAGGCGCTCGGCATGCGGACATAGGGCTTGGTGAAGGCTATTTTTTCGCTGGCCTCGTCGGTGATCTCCATGGCGGCCATGATCGCGTCATATTGATGCTCGAGCAGGCCCGGTATGAGGCCGTCCCAATCCTGCGCGACGAAGCTGCAAGCCGCCTTCATTCGGGCGCATAGATCGCGCGCAAGGTCGATCTCGAAGCCGGCGAGCTCATTAGCGTCGAGATAATTATATGGCGGCCTGGCGCCTTCGCTGGCGATCCTGATCTCTCTCCAGGCCGGCGCGGCGTCCTCCTTCGCGAAGGAGGACGCCGAGGCAAGCGCGGCAAGGGCCAAGGCAAAGGTAAAGACAAGGGCCGGGAGGATGCGGCGAGACCGCGACCGGCGGCGAAAGGGCCCGAGGCGAACGGCGCGAAAACATGCGGACAGGGACTTTCTCCGTCGGGTTTTCGCCGCCGGCTCCCATCGGCGAGGCGACTGGAGCCGGCGGCGGCTTGCTCTATTTTCATCACGCCTGCGGCGACGGCATATATGACCAATTCCGGCTTGCGTATATAGGCTTGGCCATAGGCTTGGCGCGCCGCGCCGATCGCCGCGACCGGCGTGGCGCCGGCGTCAAACTGAAAGCGATAACAGATGTCTAGGCGGACGCCTCGATCATTTGAACGCGCCTGTGTCTCGGTCCGTACAAACTGGCGTAGCTCTTGCTGATCCGAGCGGCGACCCGCCGCCGCGACGGACGATCGGTCGGCGCGCGATTGAATGAAATACGACAGAAGCCTATATACCCGCAGCCCAAATATCCGCGGGCGATGGCCGGAATGGAGCCAAAACAAGAATGGTCAGCGATCAGGACGTTCTCACCGCGCTTCAATCCGTTCCGGGTCCGGACGGGAAGACGCCGCTGCCGCAATCAGGCGCCGTCGCCGGCCTCACGATCAGGGACGGAAAGGTCTATTTGTCCATCGCGATCGACCCGAAGCAATCGGCCGCGATGGAGCCCATGCGGCTCGCCGCCGAGGCGGCGGTGAAGCAATTGGGCGGCGTCGCCAATGCGCTTGTGAGCCTGACGGCCGACCTTCACCCGGCGGCGCCGCCGCCGCCAAAAGCGGCGCAGCCGCGCAACATCGCGATTCCGGGGATCGCCAATGTCATCGCCGTCGCCTCCGGAAAGGGCGGCGTCGGAAAATCGACAACCTGCGTCAATCTGTCCCTGAGCCTCGCCGCGCTCGGGATGCGCGTCGGCATTCTCGACGCCGATATTTACGGCCCGTCATTGCCGCGCCTGCTCGGGCTCAAGGCGAAGCCCGAAGCCCAGGGACGATTGATGCAGCCGCTGGAGGCCTATGGCGTCAAGGCCATGTCGATCGGCTTTCTCGTCGAGGAAGAGGATCCGATGATCTGGCGCGGGCCCATGGTGATGGCCGCGATCCAGCAATTGCTGCGCGACGTCGCTTGGGGCGAGCTCGATTGTCTCGTTGTCGACATGCCGCCTGGAACCGGCGACGCGCAGCTGACGCTCGCCCAAAATGTGCCGCTCGCCGGCGCGGTCGTGGTCTCGACGCCGCAGGATCTCGCCTTGATCGACGCGCGCCGCGGCATTGCGATGTTCAACAAGGTTGATGTGCCGGTCCTCGGCATTGTCGAGAATATGAGCTATTTCCTGTGCCCGCATTGCGGCGGCCGCTCGGATATTTTCGCCCATGGCGGCGCGCGTCACGAGGCCGAGCGTTACGGCGTTCCCTTCCTCGGCGAAGTGCCGCTCCATATGGGCATTCGCGAGCACGCCGATTCGGGCAAGCCCGTCGTCGTCGCCGATCCGACCGGCGCGCATGCCGCCGTCTATCGCGCCATCGCCGAGCAGATCAAGGCGGCGCTCGAAAAAGGCCGCGCCCGCGCCGCGCCGAAGATTTTTATCGAATAGGCGGGCGGCCGAGGCGAGCCGCGTCCCCTTTGCCGCGTCATGGGAAGGGAGCGGCTCCGCGTCGGCCTTCGGCAATTACACGCAAATGTTGAAAAAATCTCCATTTCGGTAGAAACGTACAGCACGTTTTGTTATAGATGCCGGATGGAAACCCCCCACGACCGATTGGCCGCCGCCCGCCGCAACGCCGGGTTTGAAAACGCCACCGACGCGGCGCGCGCCTTCGCCTGGAACGAGAACACCTATCGCAGCCATGAGAATGGCGAGCGCGGCTTGCGCCTGCAAATCGCCGAGCGTTACGCCAAGGCGTTTGGCACAAGCGCCGCTTGGCTCCTGACCGGAGAGGGCGAGGTCGAGGCGCGGCCGGAGCCGAAAAACATCGTGCGCCTCGTCGGCCGCATCGGCGCCGGGGCCGTGATCGACGCCGATTTCGAGCAGGAGCCGGCGGAGGGATTCGCGGAAGTCGAAATTCCCTACCCGGTCCCCAATGGCGCCGTCGCCTTCGAGATCGTCGGCGACAGCATGTGGCCGCGCTATGATCCGGGCGATATCGTCATCTGCTGGAAGGTCGCGCAGACCCGCACCGAAGCCGACGGCTGGGAAGCCGCGGTGCGCCTGACCGATGGACGGCGCTATCTGAAAACCATTCGCCGCGTCGCCAAGGACCGGTTCGACCTTGTGAGCCATAACGCCAGCCCGATCCTGAACGTCCAGATCGAATGGGCCTGCAAAGTGTTCGGCAATATCCGCGCCGGCGAATGGACCTTGCTCGACAGGCCGTCGCGCCGCCCCGCATGACATTCAGGCCGAGCGCCAAGCGGCCCGCCTGTCCCATTCCAGCACATATTGTGTTTTTATATATTTCTGTACTAGCAATACGTATATGTACTGTACTTCGTTCATTGCGTGTTGTACTCGCGGGCTCGCTTACGTTCAATGGATCCGGGCACGGCGGCCTCGCCGCAGCTCCTGGAGGCGATGAGCCAGGATACTGGGCAACGTGGAAGCAGGTTATACGAACAATTTTGCCTACGGTGCGATGGCTTTATCCGGCACCACGTACGTCAAGCTGCCTGGAACCATCGCACCGTT
>CAWESJ010000327.1:0-4676 GCA_963811015.1 uncultured Alphaproteobacteria bacterium
TCTCCCGGCCGGTGATCTTGTCAAAGAACCCCCCACACCTCGGCCGACGGATCGGCGCTGATATTGGCGGGCGCCGCCTTTCCCAGCGGTCTTCCATCGAGGTTGAAGCGCAGCCTGTGGCCCTTGATTTGCCCGGGCCGCCATTCCAGCGGCCGCATCCTGCGCCGTTCGCAAAAGGCGCTATCGTGCATATTGGAGCCATAGGCGAAATACCACACCGCGTCGGAGGGGCGGCCGGTCAGCTCCAATTTGTGGAGGCGGTAATGCAGCCTGGACAATGTCCAGGACTTCGCCGCCCATTTTCGCCATCGAATTCTCATCAGCGCCATCGCTTCCCAATGGTTGCGGTTTTTCCAGCTAAAACCGTTTTAAGAGCGTTCAATTCATTGTCTTCCGCCTCTTCGGCATATTGCGCCACCGCGCGCCGGTCGGCGACTTTTTTTCCGTTCTCGTCGGAAATCCAGACGTCGCTGCAGTCCATGTCCAAAACCTCGCTTGCGAAAGCCAATGCGGTTTCAAGGTCGACATGAGGATAAGCGAAGCGCCGCACGCGCCCATCCCTGATCCATGCAACGAAATAGGGCATCAACCGCTCCATCTAGCCGCGCGCCGCGAAGGCTCCCGAGGAGCCCATAGCGGTCGGCCGGCGCCAACCGATGTATTAAATTATATTGTGTAGCGCCTTGCGCAAGGCGGCATTGCAAAGCGGCGGGAAACGAGGCAAGGGCCTTTCATTCGGCGGCGCAGCGCAATAAGAGATAACCGTCTCTCAAATGGGAATTGGATGGACTATGCAGAAGGCGATCGAATCGAGCGCGTTCCTTCAAGGCGCGGCCATGGTCCTTGGCTGGCTCGGCATCGTCGCGATCACGGCTTTGTCTCTCGTCCCGGGCTTCCTCCGGCCGCATTCGGGCCTGCCCGGCAAAATGGAGCATGCGCTCGCCTATGGCGTCACTGGCGCCTTGCTTTTTGTGGGCTACGCGAAGCCGCGCGACCGCCTCGCTTTGTGGATCGCCCTCGCCGCCTGCAGCGCGCTTTTCGAGCTCCTGCAACATCTCTCGCCGGGGCGGTCGCCTTCGGTCGGCGATTGCCTTGCGAGCATCGCCGGGCTGAGCGCCGGATTCATCGCCGCGGCCGCGCTTGAGGCGGTTTTGGCGTCGGGAAGACATTGAATCGAGGCGTTTCAATCGCCGTCGCGCCAATTTGCGCCCGGAGCCGCTCCGGACCCGCCGCCCCGCTTGCCGCGCGCGATTGCCGCCCTATGTGCTGAAGCTCTTTGCAAGCGGACGGCGGCTTTTCGCCTTGGGCCACAGCCATCAACTTGGCGGTCCGGCTCCCGGTGAGCATTGAGCATCCGCCGCCGAAGCCTCGACCGACAGCGAGGCGAAAAGGGGACTATGTAGGATGCCGCAAATTTGGACGACTGAGCGGGTCACCGCCTACATTCGGCGGCGTGCGCCTGCGATCTTCGAGTTTCTTGACGAAACCTCGGTCGCGTTCGAATGGTTCATCATCGTCGCCATCGTGGGGGCGGTTCTTCTCTATCTGCTCTATTCGGTCGTGACCCCGCCGCTGCATCCGCCGGGCGCCGTCAGCCCCTGATCCCGGCCGGTGTCGTCGCGCAGGCCGGAATCGGTCGCATCCCGCCTAGATAATCAGCGCCGCGAGGAGCGGAGCAAGCACATCGAAGGTTCGTCGAAAGGCCTTTTCGGGGAGACAAAAATGACAATCGCGTGCATTCTCGCAGCCAAGGGCCGATATGTCGTCACGATCGCGCCAGAGCGGACACTGGCAGATGTCGTCGAGCTTCTACGCGAGAAGAACATCGGCGTCGTTGTGGTCGTTGACGCGCAAGGCGGCATCGTCGGCATTTTATCCGAACGCGATATTATTCGCGCGGTCGCCAAGCGCGCCGCCGCCGCGTTCGACGACGCCGCGTCAATGCACATGACCTCCGAGGTGATGACGGCAAGCGCCGACGAGCATGTTCATGCGGCCATGGAAAGAATGACCAAGGGACGCTTTCGCCACCTCCCGGTCGTCCGGGATGGAAGGCTCGTCGGCCTGGTGTCGATCGGCGATCTGGTCAAGCACCGGCTCGCCGAATTTGAAACCGACCAAAAGGCGTTGCGAGACTATATCGCGGCGGGCTGAGGACATCGCGAATTGAGGACGTTGCCAAGCCTCGGGCAAGCCCGGGGACATTGCGAAGCCTCGGGCAAGACCTATCCTTGCCCCGCGAGCTTCAGCCAATCCTCTTCGCTGATCGTCTCGATCCCGAGCTCGGCCGCCTTGGCGAGCTTGGAGCCCGCCCCAGGCCCGGCGATCACGAGATCGGTCTTTTTCGAGACCGAGGCCGCGACCTTCGCGCCAAGGCGCTCGGCGGTGGCCTTGGCTTCGTCGCGCGTCATGCGCTCGAGCGCCCCGGTAAAGACCACGGTCTTGCCGGCCACGGGGCTCGACGCGACGATCTCCTCCATCGGCTGCGGCGCCACATGTTGGAGCAAAGCGTCGAGGACCTCCTCATTGTGCTTTTCCGCGAAGAAATCACTGACGGCTTCCGCCACGACTTCGCCGAGCCCCTCTATATTGTTGATTTCGGCGCGCGGCTTCCGATCCCTCGGCGGCTTTTTGGGCGACCGCGCGCAGCGCCTCGAATGAGCCGAAATGGCGGGCGAGGCGGCGCGCGTTGGTTTCTCCGACATGGCGGATTCCAAGCGCGAAAATAAAGCGGTTGAGCGGCGGCTCGCGGCTCGCCGCGATCGCCGCGAAGAGATTTTTCACCGAAGTCTCGCCATAGCCTTCGCGGTCTTTCAGCTTTTTGTGGCTCGCCCGGTCGCGCGCCTCGAGCGTGAAAATATCGGCCGGCGTGCGAATGAGGCCCTCGTGGAAAAACAGCTCGATCTGCTTGTCGCCCAGCCCTTCGATGTCGAGGGCGTTGCGCGAGGCGAAATGTTTGAGGCCCTCGATCGCCTGGGCCGCGCAGGCGAGCCTGCCGGTGCAGCGGCGCACCACGTCGGCCTCTCCGGTCTTCGCGTCGATCTCGCGCAGCGCCGCCGAGCCGCAGACCGGGCATGTGGTGGGGAATGCATAGGGTTTTGAATTCGGCGGCCGTTTTTCGAGGATCGGGCCAAGAACCTGCGGAATGACGTCGCCGGCGCGCTGGATCGTGACCGTATCGCCGATCCGAATATCCTTGCGGGCGATCTCGTCCTCATTATGCAGCGTGGCGTTGGCGACGACGACGCCGCCGACCGTCACCGGATCGAGCCGCGCCACAGGAGTCAGGGCGCCGGTGCGCCCAACCTGGATCTCGATGCCGCGCAGCACGGTCGTCGCCTTCTCGGCGGGGAATTTATGCGCCGTCGCCCAGCGCGGCGCACGCGAGACGAAGCCGAGGCGCTCCTGAAGCGCGAGGCTGTCGACCTTGTAGACGACGCCGTCAATGTCATAGCCGAGCGCGGCGCGCATCGCTTCGATCCGGCGATAATGCGCGATCAGCTCCTCGGCCGAATCGCAGAGCGTCGTCAATGGATTGACCGGCAGGCCAAAACGCTTGAACGCTGCGACCATGCCCATCTGCGTCTCGGCCGGTAGAGCGCTTGTTTCGCCCCAGGCATAGGCGAAGAAATGCAGCGGCCGCTGCGCCGTGACGCCTGGGTCGAGCTGGCGCAGGGAGCCGGCCGCCGCATTGCGCGGATTGGCGAACAGCGGCTTGCCCGCCTCGGCCTGGCGCGCGTTCAAGGCGGCGAAATCGGCGCGGGCCATATAGACCTCGCCGCGGACCTCGAAAATCTCCGGCGGATCGCCCGGCAGGACATGCGGAATTTCATCGATCGTCCGCACATTGGCGGTGACGTCCTCGCCCTCATAGCCGTCGCCGCGCGTCGCCGCCTGGACCAGCGCGCCGCGTTCAAAACGCAGCGAGCAGGAAAGCCCGTCGATCTTTGGCTCGGCGGTGACGGCGAGCGGCGCATCGGGCCCAAGCCCGAGAAACCGGCGCACGCGCGCCACGAATTCCACCGTCTCTTCGTCGCTGAAGATATTGCCGAGCGAAAGCATCGGTATTTTGTGGCGAATTTTTGCGAATTTCTCCGACGGGGCGGCGCCGACTTTTTCGTCAGGGATTCCGACGTGACGAGCTCGGGAAACGCGGCTTCCAGCGCCTCATAGCGGCGCCGCAGCGCGTCATATTCCGCGTCCGAAACGGTGGGCGCGTCCTCGCCGTAATAGAGCTGGTCATGGGCGGCGATTTCCGCGCCGAGGCGGGCGTGCTCGCGACGCGCTTGCGCCGCGCTGAGGCGATCAATCGGCGCTGGCTTTTTCATCGGCGGAAATTAACATGAGCCGGCGGGCGCGAGAAGCCGGGCTCCGGCCCCGCGATAGGCCGAAGCCGCGACCGCGCGCGGGAAATCTATCGGTTGAGGAGCCAAAGGATGAGCGTCAAGGCCGCGCTGGCCAGGAGGCCGGTCGTGATCGGGAAATAAAAGCTGAAATTCTGCTGCTCCACGACAATGTCGCCGGGCAGACGGCCAAGCTTCAGCGGCGAGATCCACCGCCAGAACAGCCCGACCGCGGCGATGGCGAGTCCGATAATGATCAGCGTACGCGACATTTCTGCTTCCTAACTCACAAATTCCTCTCGCCGAGGCTGTAGACGTATTAGGATAGAACAT
>CAWESJ010000328.1:0-3234 GCA_963811015.1 uncultured Alphaproteobacteria bacterium
ACTGTTACGGACTTAGCCAAATTACGCGGTTGGTCTACGTCGCAGCCGCGCTTGACTGCGATGAAATACGCTAACAACTGTAAGGGCAAAATAACTGTCAGCGGTGTTAACAGCTCGTGTGTTAAAGGAACCTCCAGCACAAAATCCGCATTATTCCTGACTTGGGTATCGCCGCGCGTGGCTATAGCAATGACATTGCCTTTGCGGGCCCTGATTTCCTGGATGTTAGAGGCCATCTTTTCATACACGTGGGATTGAGGATTGATGCACACCACCGCCCGGTATTCATCAATCAATGCGATGGGCCCGTGTTTCATCTCACCCGCAGCATAACCTTCGGCGGACAAGAGGGGCGTCCGCGCGAAGAGAAGCTCGACCGCCTCGCCGACCGGCATGAGCCTGTCGCCGGCGGCGAAACTATCCTTGCCGAGCTGAGCCATGACGCAGGCTCTCCTCGGTCTTGGGCGCGGAAAGATCCTCGAGCGTTTGCGCCAAAGGCCGCGCCAGGCGCAGGGCCAGATCGGCGATCGCCTCCACATCGTCGAGATGCGCATGCGGAAGCGGCGAGGACGCGGGCGTGACGGCGTCGCTCGCAAGCGCCGCGATCGTCTTGTCGCTTGGATGGAGCAAGGGCTTTGCGTTCAAGGCGCGATGGACTTCGATTTTGACATGGGCCTCGAGCTTATAGCCCTCGACAAGGACAAGGTCGACCGGGCTCATGCGGAGCAGAAGTTCGGCGAGCGTCGGCTCCTTGGCCCCGCGAAGCTCATGCATCAAGGCCCAGCGATTGGCCGAGGCTACCAGAACTTCCTGCGCGCCGGCCTCCCGGTGAAGATAGGAATCCTTGCCCGGCGCATCGACGTCGAAGCCATGATGGGCGTGCTTGAGCGTCGAGACGGTCAAGCCGCGCCCGCGCAAAAGCGGGATAAGCTTGACGATCAAGCTCGTCTTGCCCGCGCCGCTCCACCCGGCGAGACCGATGATCCGCATGGCTAGGAGCCTTGTCCGATTGCGTCGCTTGCGGGGACGAAGCCCTGCCCGCGCAAGCCTTCGCGCGCCTCCTCGCGGCCAAGCGCCGCGACGAAAGCCTGGACCGCCGCCGAGTTGCGCCGGCTTCGCGGGACGGCGAAATCATAATGTTCCTCGCCGATCGGCAGAAATCCGAGCCCATAGGCGCGGGCGATCGGCGCGATCGCGACGCCCCAATCGGCGCGGCCCTGCGCCACGGCGGCGGCCACAGCGTTATGCGATTTCGGCTGGTTCCAATAGCCGCTCGGGCGCGCCGCGCCGATCAGCCGATCGATCATGATGCGGGTGCCCGCGCCTTGATTGCGGTTGACCATATGGCAGTTCGGGTCGGCGAGCGCGGCTTCGACCGCCGCCGCCACGGCGCGGCCTTCGAAGCGCGGATCGCCCGGCCGAAAGACAAGGCCCTGCATGCGCCGCCAGCCTTCGACGAGGATGAGCCCGTCCCCGAGAAAAGGCGCGTTATAGACCTCCGTTTGCGGGTCCATCAGATGGATCGGAGCGATGTCGCATTCGCCGCGCTTGGCCGCCGCGAGCCCGCCCATGCTGCCGATCGCGACCGTGCGCGGCGGCAAAGCCGCTGTCGGCGAGACGGTCAATGACGACTCGAGACCGATGCAATGGCTGCCCATGATCACAAGATCGGGCACCCGCAGCTTGCGGATCGAACAAGGTGACCTTGGCGCGCGTGCCTTCCGGCGAGATGATCGGCGAGGGCATCGATGGTCAGGAATCCGTCGGCCTGGGCGAATGAGGAAACCGAGCCCGAGCCCTTGCCCGAGGGAAAGGCGTTCAGCCCCTCGGTCGCCATCGGTCAGGGCGACCATGACGAATTCGGTCCGGCCGAGGTCGGACAGGATGCGCACCGGCGCCGTGGCGTCGACGCGATATTTCGCGCCGCGGCGGCGAGCCCGCTCATCGCGCGCAGCACCGGCGCGACGAAATCATGGAAGGTGAACATCGCCGAGGTCGGAAACCCGGCAGGATGACGACCGGCTTGCCGTCGGCGACGGCGAGGCAGAGCGGCTTGCCCGGCTTCAGCGCGACGCCATGCGCGACGATGCCCGGCTGGCCGAGCCCGGCGACGATGCGATAGGTGAGATCGCCGGCGCTTTTCGAGGTGCCGCCGGAGAGGATCAGCATGTCGCATTCGCGCGAGCGCCTCCCGCATCGCGGCCTCGAGCGCGCTTCGTCGTCGCGGATGGCGCCGAGACGGACGGGCTCGCCGCCGTTTTCCGTGACCGCCGCGGCGACGATCGGCGCCGTTGGAGTCATAGATCGCGGCCGGGCCGCAGCGGTTCGCCCGGCTGCACCAGCTCGTCGCCGGTCGAGAGGATCGCGCGACGCGCGGGCGGCGATAGACCGGGACTTCGGCAAGCCCGCAGGCCGCGAGCATGCCGATCTCGCGCGAGCCGATCACGGCGCCGCGCGCGCAGCAGCGTCTCGCCTCGCGCGATGTCGCCGCCGGCAAAGCCGATGTACTGGCCCGCGGCGAGGCCGCGCCTGACGAGGACGATGGTCCGGCCCGTCGGGATCGGTATGCTCGACCATGACGACCGCGTCGGCGCCGCGCGGCAAAGGCCCGCCGGTCGCGATCGTCGTCGCCGTTCCGCGCGCGACCTCGAGCTTCGGCGCGATGCCGCAGGCGATCACCTCGTCGTTCAAGCGCGAGCGACCGGCGCGGCTTCGCTCGCCGCCGGCGACATCGGCGGCGCGCACCGCGAAGCCGTCGACCGCGAGCGGTCGAACGGCGGCACATCGATCGGCGAGCGTAATGTTTGCGCGAGAACGCGTCCGAGGCTCGTCGGCGAGCGGCACGGTCTCCTCGCCGACCGGCGCCATCGGAAACGCGGCCTGAAAGCGGCGCGTCGCTTCTTCGCGCGAGAGCACGGTGAGAAACTGCTCCTGCGCGGCCGGCGCGCCGGCTCGGCTGGCGGGGATGCTCATGGCGGTTCTAATCGCCCTCAAAGATAATGCGCGAAAACAGCATGCCCGGCAGCATAACCCTTCGGACTCCGGCTCGACCAGCATCCATGCGTCGGCATGAGCGAGCGCGGCGAAAGGAATATCGCCGCCAGCCAGGGGCTCCCAGACCCCCGAGCCGTCGGCCGGCGCTGGCGCGGCGCAAAAGGACGAGATCGCTGAATCCCGGATTGGAGGTGATTTTGCGCGCCAGCGGCAGGCTTTCTCCCTTTTCAGTGTCGGTCG
>CAWESJ010000329.1:0-12147 GCA_963811015.1 uncultured Alphaproteobacteria bacterium
GCTGTGATTCATCCGCCGAAACCGCCCCGCTGGCCGCGGGCGAGCGGCTCCATTGGAATACCTTCTAAGCACCCGAAAACCTAATCCATCTCCGACACCACCGGCGGGACAAACGCTGACTCCACCGCCAGAATCTGTTGGGGATGTGGGGGGTGTAGTTGCTAGATACTCATTATGTCAGGCCACATGCAAAAGACCAAGATAAAAGCAATTTTATGAAACATCAAAAAAGGCGGGACAGTCAAATACTCGGCACTCTAGGGATCATTCTCCTAGTCGGCTCTCTCTGCTATTCTGTTCCAACCTACTATCACTACATGCATCTACCGATTAGATATTATATTGACAGGGGTATTAGCATACATGCACCAATTATCTATGCGATGGATCAGCCTACTCGCGGTCTCTATTTTTTATCGTCCATCGGCGAATGCGTTGGTTTTATTCTCTTAACTGCTTCGTTGTGTTATTACGCATACGCCAAAGGCCATTCGTTTTTGCTGGGACTCCCGCCATTGATTTTGGAGATTATTAGTTATGCAGTTAGCAGCAACGGATACCGAGCAACATCAGGAGCGCTTGTGGCATTTGGCGCGATCGGCCTTTTCGCAATGTTCATAACCATAGCCAAACTTCCAGACAGAACGGAATAGACCAAGACATTGTATCTGGTTGTTCCGAGTCGCGGAAATCGGTGAAGTAAGAGGATAGCTCTGCTGCGCGCTGAGGTGGGAGGGGTGTCAAGAGCGGCCTCTACCAACCCGGTGGCCTAATCTTGCGCCGGCACGGAGTCTATGGAGGAACAGTCTCTGGCTTGTCTTCAACACTCTGAAAATCCACCCCATTGATAATCAATGACTTATGAAGACCGGAAATGGTCTTGGCACTACATTTTGTGGATCTCGGGTTTATGCGTTCATGTCTTTTCCCTCAAGTTGGAGCGGGCGCTCCGGGAACTGCCGCAGCCGGGTGGAGGCCAAGGACCGGGCCAATGAGTTCCGTCAACGCTGCCAGGGCTTGGGCATCGAGGGCGTCACCCTGCACTCCTACCGGTACGCGTGGGCATCTTATTTTGGGTTGAATGCCTTGGCAGATTTGATTTCCCTCTGCCAACCGCCAGTTTTATGCTCGGGGGCATGATCTGATGGGCGCTGAAAAAGTCATAATGGTGCGGCGAGCGGGGTTCGCCCCCGTGCTCCTGCTTGTTGCTGCGGTTCTCGCCGCCTTTTTCGTGTCATCTTGGTGGTTGCTCTCCATTCCGTTTGTGGCAGTGGGAAACCTGGTTCACCGCACCTAATCTGAACTTGATAAACGGGATGCCCTCCTATCTGTCCATGATAGCAGGGTTCATTCTGATGCGATTTCTTCATCAACCTCTGGTTTGGGGTGTTCGTTGTTGCGAGCGGGTTTTTATGCGTCCGCACCTGGAGATGAGGATTTTTGCCAAACCCTATATTGGTTAGCATGGAGCGTTTTGAATTAGTCACCGTTGAGTACACGTTCTGGATAGACCGCAACGCTGTAAGAATGCTGATAATCCACCCCGACTTTTATTTCAAAGGAGGTTGGCAGAGTCGCACCGAGACGGTGGTGGTTCGCAGACCTGACGGGCGGGAGTTTGAGGCAACCGCCCAAATGGAACTGACCCACGTCAACATCCGTGACCCTCATGTGTCCATGGACAAGCGATGGAGGGTGACCATGTGGTTGACAAACGCCACGAAGGATGACGTGCCAGTCGGCAGCAAGGTTCTGGTGTCTCAGCAACTCAGGGATGCCTTGTTGACACCCCCACTCTCTGCGCGCGGTTTGTAATCGGTGTCGGAGCGTTTATGATTTTTAGGCGGCACACTCCAGAACCCGCCTCACGGCGTCTCCAAGCGAAGCCACCTGAAGTTCGTCCTCCTCTTCTTTTGGGGCGGTGGTCAAGACGGGTGGGCGAACACCAAACGCGTCTTGACGCACCCCGCGCCTCGCGGTTGAATCAACCATGCAGATCGAGAGTCTGAGAGATCTTCTGCGACCTGGTCGAGACCAGGAGTTTTGGCAGAACCGCCGAACTCAGCGGGGTCACGCAGTCCGCCGTCAGCCAGACGATCGCCGCGCTGGAACGGCGCGCCGGCTCGCGGCTCATCGAGCGGAGCAAGAATGGTCACCGGCTCACCGGCGTGGGGGAGGTTTTTTACGATTTCAGCAAACGGATTCTTTGGAACTACGAGGCCATGCAGGCGGGAATGCAGGAAATCCATGGGGTGCTGGCGGGGAGCATCCGCGTCGCGGCGGTCGAGAGCATTGGGCTTCACGATTTGCCGCCGCAGGTCAAACGCTTCCAGCAAGACCACCCGAGCGTGGAGGTGCGGGTTCAGTGCCGCCGCGCCGGGCAGGTTTACGAAGAGGTGCTGCGCAACGCCGCGGATTTGGGCCTGGTCGCCTTTCCAGAACGCGCCGACACCCTGGAGATCGTGCCCTTTCGGCGGGAACCGCTCGTTCTGGCCTGTCCGCCCGAACATCCCCTGGCCAAACAGAAAGCGGTTACGATCCAGGGGTTGAGCGGGCAGAAGCCCCCACGGCCACAGGCCGGCTATGGCGCGGAAAAGATTGGTCTTGCCGACTTTCGGCGCGCCGACGATCAGGACATGCTCCCCCGGCGCGATCGAGATATGCGGCTCGCTCAGCCCGGTGCAGCCGGCTGGCGAAGCGACGCCGAGATTTTCGAATGTGAGCTTGCCGTCGCTGGCTTCGACGCGCTCGATCTGTCCGGTCTGATGGCCGAGCTTGTCCATTTCGACCAGCGCCTGCCGGAAGCTCGCGACGCGGAGAAGCGTCGCGCGCCAGTCGGCGATGACGCCGAAATTGTCGATGAACCAGCGCAAGGCCTGTTGAACCTGGTTGAACGCGCCGACGGCCACCATCAGCCCGCCGAGGGAGAGATCGCCGCTGAAAAACCCCGGCGCGGCGACGACGAAGGGCGCGACGATCGCAAACCATCCATAGCCCGCGGTCACCCATGCGAGCCGCGTCGCGGCGGTGACAAGCCGGCGCATCATTGCGATGACCTGATCGAGCTCGCGGCGCAGATAGTCCTTTTCGTCTTTCTCGCCGCTATGGATCGCGATGCCATTGGCGTGTTCGTTGACCCGGACAAGGGCGACGCGGAGATCGGCCTCGCGGGCGTAGCGCTCGGCGTTGAGGCGAATGAGCGGACGCCCGACATGCCAGCTCAGCCATGAGGCCGTGCTCGCATAAATAAGCGCGCACCAGACCATGTAGCCCGGGATGGAGAAGGTCCATCCGTCGAGTTTCACGACTATGCCCCGCGAGAGGATCCACAGAACCCCGATGAAGCTCGCGAGAAGCAGCGTCGCCTGGAGCAGGCCGATGCCGAGATCGGTCGACAATTCGGTCAAGTGGCGCACGTCCTCGTGGACGCGCTGGTCCGGATTGACGCCGATTTCGCCGGAGCCGGCGAGACGGAAAGCGCGGTTGGGCTCCAGCCATTGATCGATGAGGTCGCGCGTGAGCCCCTCGCGGAGCTTCATCTTCGTCGTTTGATTGAGCCAGGTCTGGGCGACGTTCAAGACCAACAGGCTGCCGGCGATCACGGCGAAAGCGACAAGCTGATACAAGAAGGACGAGAAATTCTTCTGCGACAGCGAATCGTAAAACGGCCCGTTCCAGGCGTTGAGCTGGATCTGGCCATAGGCCGTCGCGCCGACGACCGCGCAAAGGGCTACGCCCAGCGCGATGAGAGCGGACCGAGACGGCGAGCCCATGAACGCCTTGCCCATGATGCGGACCTGAGGCGCGAGATCGTCCGCCGGCGCCGGCCATCTTGCCGCTGGTTCCGAGATTTGGATTGCCTGTTCCACGATCGCGCTCGATTTCATTTGCGGGGTCGCCATCTTAGCATGGGCGTATGGAAGGGCGCGCCGGATTGTTTAGAGCGCGTTCCGATTGGACGGACTAAATCCAATCGATAAGAACGCGCTCCAGATCAATAAGTTGGAGCATGTTCTGATGAGACATCGGATATATCCGATGTCTTAATATCGAAAAAGTCGGTCAAGTTTTTCGAAAACATGTTCCAAGCGGCCGGCGCATGGTCCGGGTCTGAATTTGGCGGGGTGGGCGCGTTGAATACTATCGACAGGCTGCTTGGCGCCATGACGCTCGAGGAAAAGCTTGGCCAGCTCACCATGGCCGCGGCGAAATTCGCCGTCACCGGGCCGGTCGTCGAAGGCGAAATCGAAGCGGGCGTTCGCGCCGGGCGCATCGGCGGCCTCCTCAATATCTGGGGCGCCGAGAGCGTGGGCGCCATCCAGCGCATTGCGGTGGAGGAGAGCCGCCTCAAGATCCCGCTTTTGATCGGCTTTGACGTCCTGCACGGACATGAAACCCTGTTTCCGATCCCTCTCGCGGAAGCTTGTCTGTTCGATCCGCGCCTTTGGGAGCTTAGCGCGCGCGCGGCGGCGATCGAGGCGGCGCGGGATGGAATCAGCATGACCTTCGCGCCAATGCTCGACGTCGCGCGCGACTTGCGCTGGGGACGCATCGCGGAGGGACCAGGCGAAGATCCCTGGGTCGCGGCCGAATTCGGCGCGGCGAAAGTGCGCGGGTTTCAAGGCTCGGACCTTACCGCCGCAGGGGCGATCGCCGCGGCAGCCAAGCATTTTTGCGCCTATGGCGCCGTGCTCGCCGGACGCGACTATGCCTCGGTCGATATGTCCGAGCGCCTCCTGCGCGAGGTCTATCTGCCTCCCTTCGCGGCCGTCGTCGCCGCCGGATGCGCCGCGATCATGCCTGGCTTCAACGATCTCAACGGCGTCCCGATGACCGTCAATGTCGCCTTGCTGCGCGATTGGCTGCGCGGCGCGCAGGGCTTCGAAGGCGTCGTCGTCAGCGACTATAATGCGATCGCTGAAGTGCTGAACCAGGGCGTCGTCGGGAATCTCACCGAGGCGGCTGCGGCGTCGCTCGCGGCCGGCGTCGACATCGACATGGCGAGCGGCGCCTATCTCCGGGGTCTGCCGGACGCGCTCGCCCGCGGCCTTGTCCAGATCGGCCAAATAGATGAGTCGGTCCGCCGCGTTCTTGCCTTGAAGCAGCGGCTCGATCTGTTCGACGATCCCTATCGGCGCGGCTCGTCCGCTTGCTCTTCGCGCGAGACGGCGGAGCGCCGCGCCCTTGCGCGCGACGTCGCGCGTCGCGCGATCGTGGTCCTGACCAATAAGGGGGTCTTGCCGCTCGCGCCGGGGCTGCGCCGCATCGCTCTTATCGGCCCGCTCGCGGACGCCGCCGCCGAGATGCGCGGTCCCTGGCCGGCGGCGGGGCGGGCTGACGGCTGCGTCGCCATCCGCGACGCTCTGACCGAGGCGCTGCCAAACGTCGAGATCATCTTTGAGCGAGGCGTCGGAATTGAGGACGGCGACGGCTCCGGCGTCGCTCGCGCCCTTGCGGCCTGCCGCGAGGCCGATCTTATCCTGCTGTGTCTCGGAGAGGCCGCCAACATGAGCGGCGAAGCGGCGTCGCGGGCGAATCCCGGCCTGCCCGGGCGTCAGGCCGAACTCGCCGAGGCCGCGATGGCGCAAGGCAAGCCGACGGTCGCGCTCATCTTCGCGGGGCGGCCGCTCATCGTCCCGGCGCTGGCGGACAAAGCCGATGCTCTCGTCGCCGCCTGGTTTCTCGGGGCCGAAGCCGGACATGCGGTCACCGATGTCCTCACCGGGGCGTTCAACCCGACCGGCCGACTGTCGGTCACCTGGCCGAGCCATGTCGGCCAGGCGCCGATCTATTACGCCGTACGCGGCTCGGGCCGGCCGGCTGATCCGGATAATCCCTACACCAGCAAATATCTCGACGCGCCGGTCGAGCCGCTTTTTCCTTTTGGACATGGCTTGTCCTACAGCCGCTTCGCTTTGACGAATCTGCGCGCAAGCCGGGAAAGCTTCAAGCTCGGCGATGAAATCATCCTATTGGCCGACGTCCTGAACGAAGGTCCCGTCGCCGGAGAGGAAACGGTCTTTTTATTCGCCCGGGATGTCGCAGCGAGCGTGGCGCAGCCTCTTTTGCAGCTCAAGGGCGCGGCCAAAATCGCGCTCGAGCCGGGTGAAAGCGGGACCGTCCGATTTCCGCTTCCAGCCAGTTCGCTTCGTATTCTCGGCGCCGACCTCAAGCCCCGCCTCGAGCCCGGCGCGTTTCATCTCTCCGTCGGGCCGAGCGCCGATCCGCGGCGCTTGACGACGATCACGCTACGCGCGCTGCCCGATTGACGCTTTCATTCCGTCAGTCCCCGCGCCATTCGCGCCCGGCGCTTCTCGGTGAAGCCGCTGGCGCAGATGGCTCACGGCCCGGGCCATATGCCGGTCGACGGTTCTAACCGATACGCCGAGACGCTTGGCGATTTCGGCATGGGTCAATTCGTCGATCCGGTTGAGAAGAAAAGCCTCGCGGCAGGGCGGCGGAAGCTCGTCGAGGGAGGCGCGAAACGCGCGCAGCTCCATGGCGCCTTCCACGCAGGCCTCAGGACTCGCCGACTGCGCGGCGAGGCCGAGGAAATCGATCTCGTCCTCAGCGTAGCGGCAGCGCGTTTTCGTTTTGCGCGCCGCGTCGACGGCAAGATTGGCGGCGATGCGAAAGAGATAGGCGCGCGGATGCTCGAGCGCGGCGATCGCGCCGCGCTGAAGCAGGTGCAGATAGGCGTCCTGCACGACGTCTTCGGCCTCTTGCCGCCCGACTCGGCGGCGGGCGAACCCATGCAATTCATGCGCATGAGCTTGATAGAGGCCCTCGAGGACCGCCTCAGGAGCGTCCATTGGCGGCTCCTTTCGCGCAGGAAGGCGGGCGCGAGCCCGCGCGGATCGAGGCGCGCGCGTCGCCCCCGCCTTTCGACTTGGAATGCAACATTGGAGTGCCTTTTTATGAAGGCGGGGCCGTCATGGGCGCGCGACGCCTTGCGAAATGGAATTGGGGGACGAGTGGGCGCGGGGCCGCCGCGATGCGGGAGCCTCTCCTGGACCGGTTTCAAGCTGAGCCAGCGGTCGCGCGCGGCGAGCCGCCGCATGCGCAAAAGATTGCAGGCTGTCGAGAAGGGCCATGTCGAGGCCGCGAAGACGACAGGGGAAGACCTGAAGCTCGCGAAGACCTGGAGAAGCGGCGGCGCTTAAAGGTCTTGAGGAGGCCCGCGCGCGGCAAAATAGAATTTGAGCGGCGGACGCCCGGCGACCGCGCGCGGCTGGTCCCACAGGAAGGGCGCGGCGGCGCGGGCGGGGAAGACGGCGAGGCCGAAAGCCGGCGCGACATAGGCGCAGCCGCAAGCGGCGCATGCGACAATGCAGCACAGTCCTGCCTGGTGATGGCGCCCGCCGCCCGGCGCGCTGGACTGCGATCCATTGTCGGAGCAGGTCATTCCGGCGGACGGGTCGAATGGGGCGGCCGAGCCGGCCGACGCGAAGATCGCCTGCAGCAATAGCGCATAGAGCGCGATCACGCTGATCGCGGCGCGTTTTGCGACCGTGCTTTGGCGAGTCCATCCCATTTTTTTACTCTAGCATGCGGCGAGGCGAACGCAACGGAGCGTCTTCACGCCGGCGGCATGAAGCTCAGAACGCGGTCGCTCGGAAAATCATAAAGCTTGCCGGTCAGCCGCCAATCCGGAGCGCAGAGCGCGACGATTTTCGGCGCAAGCTCCTCCGGGGTCCGCAAGCGCATCGGATCTTCGCCAGGCATGGCGGCGGCGCGCATCCGCGTGCGCAGCGGCCCCGGATTGACCGCCATGACTTTCACCGCCGAAATATTTTCGGTCTCCGCGGCATAAGTTCGCACCAGCGCGTCGAGCGCCGCCTTGGAGATCGCATAAGGTCCCCAATAGGGCTTGAAAGTCGCGGCATGGCCGGCGCCCGAGGTGATGAAAATCGCGCGCCCGGCCTCCGCCGCGCGCAGCAGCGGGTCGAGCGAGCGGACGAGGCGCCAATTGGCGGTGACATTGACCGCGAACAGATCGTCCCACTGAGCCGGCTCGACATGGGCGAGCGGGGACAAGGGTCCGAGCGCGCCGGCGTTGCCGACGAAGACGTCGAGCCTGCCCCATCGCGCGAAGATCGCCGCCCCCAGGCGGTCGAGCGCGGGGAAGTCCTTGACGTCGCAAGGCGCGAGCGTCGCCTCGCCCCCGGCCTCCCGGATCGCGTCGTCGAGCTCCTCGAGCCCGCCCTGGGTGCGGGCGAGCGCAATGACATGGGCTCCGGCCTTTGCGAGCGCGATCGCGACGGCCCGGCCTATGCCGCGCGACGCCCCCGTCACCAGGGCTATGCGGCCGTCGAGAAAGCGAGACATGGGAGGCGCTTGTCGCTTGTGGGAGCGGGACGATCAGGCGGCGGCGGAGGGCCGCCGCGCGGGGGAAAATTGACGACGGAATGAGGCCCCTGTCGGTTTTCCAACTTGCCTCCCGCCGCTTCGGGCGCGAAGCCGCCATTTTCAAAAAGGGCGTCGCGGAAAAATCGCGCTGCGGAGGCCGCAGGCTGCGCCCGATCCTAGACCGCTTCCGCGAGCAGCGAAAGTTGCGTCTTGGTTTCGCCGCCCACATCGGTGAGGTCGGTCGGATAATCGCCGGTGAAGCAATGATCGGTGAATTGCGGGCGCAGCGGATCGCGGGCCTTCTCCCCCATGGCGCGGTAGATGCCCTCGACCGAGAAGAAGGCCAGCGAATCGCAGCCGATATAGTGCGCGCATTTCCTCGAGCGTATGGGTCGCGGCGAGCAGGTTCTCCCGCTCCGGCGTATCGATCCCGTAATAATCCGGATGGGTGATCGGCGGCGAGGAGATTCGGAAATGCACTTCACGCGCGCCCGCTTCGCGCATCATCTGAACGATTTTGACGGATGTCGTGCCGCGCACGATCGAATCGTCGATCAGAACGATGCGCTTGCCGGCGACGACCGCGCGATTGGCGCTGTGCTTCAGCCTGACGCCCAGTTCGCGGACGGATGGGTCGGCTGGATGAAGGTGCGCCCGACATAATGGTTGCGGATGATGCCGAGCTCGAACGGAATGCCAGAGGCCTGCGCGTAACCGATCGCGGCGGGCACGCCGGAATCAGGAACCGGCACCACGACATCGGCGTCGACGGCCGCCTCCAGCGCCAGCTCCGCGCCCATGGCTTTACGGACATCATAGACCGGGCGGCCATGGACGATGAAATCGGGCCGGGCGAAATAGATATATTCGAAGATGCAGGGCCGCATCGGGCGCGGCGGAAACGGCCGAGGCTCTCGACGCCCTCTTTCGAGATGACGACGATCTCGCCGTTTTCGACGTCGCGGACGAAATGCGCGCCGATGATGTCGAGCGCGCAGGTTTCCGAGGCGAGCAGATAATGCGCCGTCGAGTTCGCCGATGACCAGCGGCCGGATGCCGAGCGGATCGCGGGCGCCGATCAGCATGGTGTTGGAGAGCGCGACGAGCGAATAGGAGCCTTCGAGCGCGCGCAGAGCCTCGATGAAACGGTCGACGATGCGCGGCCGGCGGCTAGCGCGCGATCAGATGCAGGATCACTTCGGTGTCGGAGGTCGACTGATAGATCGCGCCAGCGCTGCACGAGATCGCGCCGCAGGGTCAGGCCATTGGTCAGATTGCCATTATGGCGCGACGGCGAAACCGCCGGAATTCAGTTCGGCGAAAAGCGGCTGCACATTGCGCAGCATGGTCTCGCCCGTCGTCGAATAGCGGACATGGCCGATCGCCGGATTCGCCGGGCAGACGCTCGATCGTCGAGGCTCTCGAAAAGTGTTCGCCGACCAGGCCGAGCCGGCGTTCGGAATTATAGCGATGGCCGTCGAAGGCGACGATGCCGGCGGCTTCCTGGCCGCGGTGCTGCAAGGCGTGGAGGCCGAGGGCGGTGATCGCCGCGGCCTCGGGATGGCCGAAAATGCCGAAGACGCCGCATTCCTCGCGCAAGCGATCGGCGTCAGGATCGAAATCCTCCCGATCATGCGCGGGGTCCGAAGACCCGATGCCGGAAGATTTGGAGCCTGACGGCTTGGGGCTGCAACCCGGACCGCGTCCGCCATTGACCGCTTCACCCATCAGCCGCCTCCTGAATATGTCCTCGCCGAGCCGTTGCTATCGACGACCGCCTTTCAGCAAGCGAACGCGCCCGTTTGCGGCAGATACGCAAAGCAAGGCGCAGGCCGAGGCGGTTGACATAATGTCTACATAATCGACTTTGCGGCGAATGTCAGCCGCGCCGAGGCGGCTAGAGCGCTTCCCGATCGGATGAAATCATCTGATCGAAAAGGAATCGCTCAAATTCAAAGCGTTGGAGCATGTTCTGATCGAAAAAAATCAGTCAACTTCTTCGGACCATGCTCTAGCTTCAACTTCGCGGAAACTTCTCCGCCGCCGCGCCGGATCAGGTCTTTTTCCCGTTCCCGGCTTTGTCCGCCGGGGCGGCGGGCTTCGGCTCGACATCCGTGTCGGGAGCCGGCTCCTCCGCCGTCGCGCCGCCCTTGGGCTTTTTGAGCTTGGCCAAAAGGCCCTCCGGGTCCTCCGGCAGGACCGCCAAGAGCTGGTCTCCGGTCGTCTGCAAAAGCGGCCGCATCCGAGCCGTCTTGACCCATTCCGGCTGCGTCTTCTCGGGGACGAGCCAATTGAAAAAGACAAAGGCGATGACGCAGAGCAAAAGCCCACGCGCCGCGCCGAAGACGAAGCCGAGCGAACGGTCGAGCGCGCCGACTTTCGAATCAAGGATCGCGTCAGACAGTTTCACGGTGATGATGGAGACGAGGATCAAGGCGGTGAAGAAAACCGCCGCGGCGGAGACGCCGAGCGCGACATTCTTATTGCTGATGTGCGGCGTCACATAGGGCAGGACAAGCGGATGAAAATAATAGGCCGCCGCGGCCGCGCCGCCCCATGAGGCGATCGCGAGCACCTCGCGGGTGAACCCGCGCAGCATCGCGAGGAAAGCCGAGATGAATATGACGACGATCAAGCCGAGATCGAGATAGGATGGCATTGGCTTTGGCCCTTCGCGCCGCAAGCGGGAAATCGGGTATGCCGCGGGCGCGTTGGAACGCCGCGAAAATGGTGTGTTTGGCGCGCCAGCTCCCGCCTCGCGTGTCCGAATCAAGGCGGGCTGACCAAGCCTAGATCACGATGATTTTGGATTAAATCAATCCAAAATCAGGGACCTGATCAATTCTAGGATTTTCGATCTCCCGCGCTTGAGCATGCTCCGACCAAAATCCCGAGCATGTTTCCAATGACATGCTCCAATATGCCGTCGTCGCGCCTTATAGCGACGCGGGTCGCTCCCGTCACCCTGCAAAGAGAAAAGGCGGGGGGCGGCGTCTCGGGCGCATGTCCGAAGGGCCTTGGCGTTCAGCCGCGCCTGGGCCGCTCGGCCTTGTCGCCCGGCTTCGGCGCGCTCGCGGCGATCTCGGCGACGAGCTCGGAAATATGCCGGCAGGCGCGGACAATGAGATCCTTCCCGGCGGGCTCGGCGGCTTCAACGCCTTGCTCCGGCGCGGCTTGCGGCCGCGTCGCGCGGCAAAAGCCGAGCTTGGCCGCTTCCTTGAGCCGCGCCGCCGCATGCGCCACCGGGCGGATCGCGCCGGAAAGGGCGATCTCGCCGAAATAGACCAAATCCGCCGCGAGCGTTCCGCCGGACAAGGAGGAGACGAGAGCCGCGGCCGCCGCAAGGTCGGCGGCGGGCTCGCCGACGCGCAAGCCGCCGGCGACGCTGAGATAGATGTCATATTGGCCGAGCTTCAAGCCGGCATGGGCCTCGAGGACGGCGAGAACCATGGCGAGGCGCGCGCCGTCCCAGCCGACGACGGCGCGGCGCGGCGTCCCAAGCGTGCTTGGCGCGACCAGGGCCTGAAATTCGACGAGCAGCGGACGGGTTCCCTCCATCCCGGCGAAGACGGCGGCCCCAGGCGCGGCGGCGTCGCGGGCGGAGAGAAACAGCGCGGAGGGATTAGCCACTTCCGCAAGCCCGCGCCCGGTCATCTCGAAGACGCCAATCTCGTCGGTCGGGCCGAAGCGGTTTTTGACGCCGCGCAGCAGGCGGAGGTCGCGGCCGCCTTCGCCTTCGAAGGAAATCACCGCATCCACCATGTGCTCGACGACGCGCGGCCCGGCGATCTGGCCGTC
>CAWESJ010000330.1:0-3648 GCA_963811015.1 uncultured Alphaproteobacteria bacterium
CGCTCAAGAGGCCCTGCGGGGCCTGTTGGCCTTTTTCGGGGGAGGGGCTTGCGAAGCCGGCGATAGCTGGCCTCGCCGTGCTGGAGCTTGCCGGGACGCCGGTCAAGCCCGTCGCGAGACCGGCGGCGGGAACGTGCTGAACCGGGGCCCGCGCGGCTTCGGTCGAGCGGCTCGGCAATTCGGTGGTGAAGGGAACGGATTGCGCGCCGGGAACGCCTGTCGCAGGCGCGGCGGCGGCCGCGCCGACGGCCCCCGGAACCGAGGTCGGCGGCGACGGCGGACGTTCGAGCGCGGCGGCGAAATTCCCCAGGGCTTGCGGATCGACGGGTTGTCCGGGCGGGCCGTTGAAAAAGGCGTTCGCCAGATGGGCGATCAATCCGGGATCGATGACCGAGGGCGCTTGGCCCCCCCATTGGGGGGCCGGCGGCGTGGCGACAGGGGCGGTTGCGGCCGCATGGCGAGGATCAGGAATATTCATGATAGTAGCCAATCTCCACATTCTCGAGCACGCCAACCGCATCCTCGGTGAGGATCGCCGACGAGCAATAGAGCGAGATCAGATAGGAGGCGATCGCCTTGCGGTTGATGCCCATGAAGCGAACCGAAAGGCTCGGCGTCACTTCGCCCGGCACGCCCGGTTGGAAGAGGCCGACGACGCCCTGCTTTTTCTCGCCCGTGCGCATGAGCAGGATGGAGGTCGTTCCGGTCCCGTTGCCGGCATCGGTTATCTTGAGCTTGTCGCTCGGAACCAGCGGAATTCCGCGCCAGGTCAGGAAGGGCGTGCCGAACAGGTTGATGGTTGGCGGCGGCACGCCGCGGCGCGTGCATTCGCGGCCGAAAGCGGCGATGGCGCGCGGATGCGCGAGAAAGAACGCAGGCTCCTTCCACACCCTGGCGATCAATTCGTCGAGATCGTCGGGGGTCGGCGGACCCCGGCGGGTGGCGATCTTCATCGTATCCGCGGTATTGGTGAGAATGCCGTAATTCGCGTTGTAGATAAGCTCGCTTTCCTGGCGCTCCTTGACCTTTTCGATGAGCAGGCGGAGCTGCTCCTGAATTTGATCATAGGGCTGGTTGTAGAGATCGGACACGCGGGTCTGGACGTCGAGAACCGTGGTCACCGCATTGAGGAAATATTCCCGCGGCGCGGTTTCGTAATCGACGAAAGTTTCCGGCAGGTCCGCGTCGCGCTCCCAGCTCGGGCTGCATTCGACGTCGCCCAAGCCGTCTCTCTCCTTGACCCGGTTCAGGCGGTAAATGCCGGCCTCGACCGGCACCCAGGGCAAAAAGGAGATCAGCCAGCGCGGCGTGATCGTCAGCATTTGCGCGCGCGTCTTCGTCGCATTTGCGAGCTGGCGCGCGGCCGGCTCGCCTAATGTATTCCGAACCTCAACTTCATCAGGCATTGCGACACCTCCATGTCTCGATTTAGGCGCTAAATCGATTCCAGCTTTGCAAGCTGAGGTTTTGTAGCATTGCTTGAGGAGAAGATTTTTCTTTTTTGTACTATTTGAATGTATAACGCTTAATCTATTAAAAACATTGGATTTACATGCAATGGTTTTGGCAAATTATTTTTGTATGCTTTATGGGATCGCCTGAATTTGTCGGCTTCAAGCGGGCGTCACAGAGCGGCGCAGTCAATTAGACGGGTTTGATCGATTAAGTGACTGGCCCATGTTGAATTTGTTCGGCCCGTGCGCGCGACAGATTTGCGAGCCTTGAATTCGTCTTGGCCAGACGATGGCGACGAAATCCGTCAAAGCGAATTTCGAAAAGCCGAACTGAACCGACACTGCACGCGCCGCCGTTTTCCCTGCCTGTCGCCCGCGCGGCCTGCCTCCGGCTCAGATCGCGCCTTTGGCTCTGAACATGCATGGACGCGCGGACGGTCCAGCGGTCGCGAACCCTTTCCCATCAAGAAACGGGGCGCGGCGCCGGCCCCATGCACGAAAGCGCGCGGCATGACGGACAAAGAGGAATGGGTCGTCTGGAACGGCTTGTTGGGAATCCTAGATACGGTGACGATCGGCCTTATCGAGGAGGGCGAGGGCGGCCGGCGCGCCTGTCTGGCGCCGCCCTATGGCGTCGTCGGGCCGTTCAGTCTCGACGAGCTTGAGGCGCGGGGCCGGATCGCCTTCGGCGCATGTCTCGTCATGTCGCGTCGCAGATGGCAAGAGGATCAGGACGATCTGCGCCGCGAGGCGCTGGAGAAACGCCGGGCCGCCCTGTTCAAGCTCGATTTCGACGACGATCAGGAATATCGCGAGGTCCTCAACTTGCCGATGGAGGGCGCACTAGAGGCGGCGGAGATCAACGCCGCCTTCCGGCGCGCGGCCAAGACCGCGCATCCCGACGCCGGCGGCAGCGACGAAGATTACCGCAGCATCACCGATGCGCGCGACGCGCTGCTTAGGCAATACGCAAGTCTTTCATAGGCTTGCGAGGGGCGAGCGGCCAAAGGGCGCGCCGCGCCTATTGAAACGCGACGTTCAGGATTTCATAGCTCTTGCCGCCGCCGGGCGTGTTCACCTCAACCGAATCGCCGATTTTCTTGCCGATCAAGGCGCGCGCCGTGGGCGAGGTGATCGAGACCCGTCCGGCCTTCACATCGGCCTCGGTTTCGCCGACGATCTGATAGGTTTTCTTTTCTTCCGTGTCTTCGTCGACAAGCGTCACCGTGGCCCCGAACATGATCGTGGTGCCGGAGAGCTTGGACACGTCGATGACCTCGGCGCGGGAAAGCTTGTCCTCGAGCTCGGCGATGCGTCCTTCGTTCAGGGACTGGGCTTCCTTGGCGGCGTGATATTCCGCATTCTCGGACAGGTCGCCATGCGACCGCGCCTCCGCGATCGCCTGGATGATGCGGGGCCGCTCGACTTGCTGACGCCGCTTCAGCTCCTCTTCGAGAGCTGTGTGGCCGGCCGCTGTCATGGGGAACTTGTCCATGCTGATTCTCTTTCGCGTCTTCGTTCGTCTTAAACTATTGAAATAGTCGCCTTGCCCGGCGCAATCCTTGGTCGCGTCCGGCCTTCTTCGCTTGGCCTGCGTCGAAAATGCCTGGCTTGGCTAAGGCGCCTCATCTCGCCGACGGGCGCCGAAACCAGCTCCAGGAGGTAAGAGACACCTTCATGAAACCGACTGCAAGTGCTCTGGTTTCACAAAGGCGCGCGCCGGGCGCCGATTTTGCCGTTTCGCCGCTTGATTTCGGTCCGATCGCCCGTCACGCGCAACGGTCTTCACGCGAAATAGTCTTGGAGCGCGCGGACCTCCAGATCGCCGGCGAGATAGGCCTTGATTCCCTCGCAGGCGGCGACCGCTCCGGCTAAGGTGGTATAGTAGGGCACCTTATGCAAGAGGGCGGCGCGGCGCAGCGATCGCGAATCGGCTAGCGCCTGCGCGCCCTCGGTCGTGTTCAGGACGAGCTGAATCGCGCCATTCTTGATTGCGTCGACGACATGCGGGCGCCCCTCGGAAACCTTATTGATCCTTTGCGAGGGAACGCCTTCGGTTTCGAGATAGCGCGAGGTCCCTCCGGTGGCGCGAATGCTGAACCCGAGGCGGGCGAGCAATTTCACGGTTTCAAGCACGCGCGGCTTGTCGGCGTCGCGCACCGACACGAACACCGCGCCTTTGGTCGGCACTTTC
>CAWESJ010000331.1:0-12140 GCA_963811015.1 uncultured Alphaproteobacteria bacterium
CCCGCTGCCGGGAATTGCAGGCTACGACTGGGTGGCGATACCACTGACTTCCCTACCTCTATGCTGTGGAAGACGCCGCCAGGTTCCTTCGCACGTGGACCGTGAAACCGTTGTACGCATGCGCCGGCGCTACCATGAAGCGCATTTGCTGAGCCTGGGCGAAAAGCTATCCCCTGGTAACTTCGTGCGCGGCGGTTGGGATCAGTTGATTGGCGTGGCCTATGAGCGCCGCATCTACGCCTTTCGTTTTGAAACCAACGAAGAACAGGACGACGCTCTCATCGACCAAATGAACGAAAGGTCAAACCACTCCCACTTCAACCTGCTTTACAACAACTGCGCGGACTTTGCACGCGCGTCCATGGGCTTCTACTTTCCCGGTACGCCCAGCATCAGTCTTTTGAAACCGGTGACCCGCAAATCTTTATCATTGTCTGCCAGGAATTGACGAACCGTTTTTTTTGTATCTCTCACGAAATCCTGATTTAACAGCGTATTATCCTTAAAAAATTTGGCCAGCTTTCCTGTTGCTATCTTCTCCAGCATTTCTTCAGGTTTCCCTTCCTGGCGGGCTTGTTCCTACCTATTTCAAGTTCCCGCTGGATGACTTCCGGAGTGACATTTTCCTTGTCGATGGCGATGGGATTCATTGCAGCTACCTGCATGGCTAATTCATGGGCTATCTCACTAATCTTCCCTGCATCTTTTTTATTCAGACCCAGAAGAGTTGCAAGCCTGTTTCCATGATGGTTGTATGAGGAAACGAATGGAGCTTCCAGAAATTCATAATGAGCGATCTGGAATTTTTCACCTGTTTTCCCCAGCATCTCATTCAGTTTTTCTTCTACAGATAATTCATTCAGTTTTATGGCTTTGAGAGCAATCATATTGTCAGGCCGGATTTTAATGCATAAGTCGAGCAGATCGTGGGTGAATTTTTTGAAGTCATCGGTTTTAGCGACGAAATCGGTCTCGCACAAGCAGGTTCATGTCCGCGTTGAAACCACCAATAGTCCATTCACCGGCGGGCTGGCCAAGGGCGATGTGCTCCAGATGCCCATCGGACACATGGAGGGGAATTACTTTTGCACGCCGGATGAGCTGCAGCGGCTGGAGGCCGAGGACCGCATCGCCTTCCGCTACGCCACGCCCGCCGGCGAGATTACTCCGGAGGCTAATCCCAACGGCTCGTTGAGCAACATTGCGGGCATCCTCAACGCCGGCCGGAATGTTCTGGGGATGATGCCGCATCCCGACCGGTCGAGCGAACAACTGCTGGGTTCCGCGGACGGCAGGCAACTCCGCGCGCCTGGGCGATGGGCGCCAAGGCCCGGATGATCTTCTTGCGCTCGCCGTCGTCGCGCGCATTCGTCCGCAACAAGACGCAGGCCGCTTCGCATGCCGCAAGCGCGGCTTCGAACTGCGGCGCAAAGCCGGCGAAATCCGATATTGGCGGCGTGATCAGGTAAAGGCGTGCCGTATCCATGGACATAAGGCGAGATAGCTCCGCTGCGGACGTTTGCAAGTCCTTCTAGAGCATTTTGGGGCGAAGCGGCATCTCATTCGCGCGAAAAAGGCAGGCTCTTTCTTACAGGACACCGGACTATCCGATGTCCCGCCGACAAAAAAGCCGGTCGGTTTTTCGCGGCGGGCTCTCAAATTTTAGGCATCGATTTTCGGGAAATTTCAGGCGTCGCGCGCATCAATCCAAATCATCGCTCCAGCATGTATCGGATTGAGGATTTCGCCATGAAACGCAATTTGCTCACAGGCGCGGCCATCGTGACCCTGGCGCTTGTCGTCGGGGCGACGGAGCCCGCCGAAGCTTTCCGAGGCGGCCTGGGCCGTGGCGGGGCCGGTTCCGGCCATCCCGCCGGCGCGGGCCCCGAAGGCGGCGGCGGTCAGGCCGGCGGCGGATCCGAAGGCGGCGGCATGCACGCTGGCGGCGGCGGGTCTGAGGGTGGGGGCTGGCAGGGCGGCGGCGTGTCCCAAGGCGGCGGCACGCACGCTGGCGGCGGTGGGGCTCAAGGCGGCGGCTGGCAAAGCGGCGGCGTGTCCCAAGGCGGCGGCATGCACGCTGGCGGCGGCGAGGCTCAAGGCGGCGGCTGGCAAAGCGGCGGCGTGTCCCAAGGCGGCGGCTGGCAGGCTGGCGGAGGGTCGCAAGGCGGCGGCTGGCATTTGGGCGGGGCCGAGGGGGGCGTCGCAGCCGGCGGATCTTATGGCGCGGGCGTCGCGGGCGGGTCCTATGGCGGCGGCGACGGCGGGGCCGCCTATGGAGCGGTCGGCGGCGTCGCAGGCGGCGCGGCCTATGTCGGCGCGGGCGAGGTGAATGGGTCCGACTATTATGACGGCGTCGCCAACGGGCAAAGCGCCGGTTCCTATGTCGGCTATGGGGGTGCCTATGGCGCGGCGGCGCGCGGCGGCGCGGCGGGAGGCGAGGCCTATGGCGGCGTAGCTGGCGCGCAGGGTGGCGAGCGGCGTGCGGGCGGCGGCGCGGCGGGCGGCGAGGCCTATGGTGGCGTAGCTGGCGCGCAGGATGGCGAGCGTCGCGCGGGCGGCGTCGAGGGCGGGGAACGCCAAGCCGGCGCCGGCGAGGGAGACGCTGGCCATGCGGAGCGCTTCGGCGGCGGCCGTGGACGGTGAGCCAGGCGCCTCGCGGCGTGAAAAGAGACCTCGCGGCGTGAAAAGGCACGAAGCGTCCCGATTTCAGACCGGCTCTAAATCCGCCCTGCGGTCGGCTTGTTCGGCCGGCGCATCCGTGCTAACCGCAGCCGCGGGAGATTTGCAATGTCAGATGGAAATGGAAACGGCGCCGCGCCAACCGCCGCGCCGGCGATCAATGCTATGGTGCAATATACGAAGGATTTTTCGTTTGAGAATCCCAATGCGCCGCGCTCGCTGGGGCCGCAACAGAACGCGCCGAATATTTCAATTCAGGTCAATGTCAACGCGCGTCAGGTCGCCGAGGCCGACTTCGAGGTGAATATCCTGCTCGAAGGTTCGGCGACGGCGGACGCCGAACTTTTGTTTAAATTCGAGCTCGATTACGCCGGCCTGTTTCGGCTGCTCAATATTTCCCCGAACGACGCCCATCCGATCGTCATGATCGAATGTCCCCGGCTGCTGTTTCCATTCGCGCGGCAGATCATCGCCGAGGCCGTTCGCAACGGGGGCTTTCCGCCGCTTTATGTCGATCCGATCGATTTCGCCGCGCTTTATCGCAAGCGGCTCGAGGAGGTCGCCGCCGCCGCGGGCGCGCAGGCGCAGGCCACCTGAGCGCGCGACCTGAACGCGAATGTCAGCCGAGCGGGACGCGCTTAGCTTCCTCCGCTTTTGCCTGGGCCGAACCGCAACAGGCCGGCCCCATGCGTCTTCAGCCAGGCTTCCGCGTCCTCGATATGCGCGGATAATTGGGCGACGACGGCCCAGAAATCGGCCGAATGATTCATGTGCATGAGATGCGCGACTTCATGCGCGGCGAGATAGTCGAGGACGAATCGCGGCGCCATGATCAGCCGCCAGGAAAAGCTCAGCGCGCCCGAACTGGAGCATGAGCCCCAGCGGCTCGTTGTGTCCCGCAACGTGATTTTGCGCGGATGAACGCCGAGCGCGCGGGTGTGGCGGGCGACGGCGCCTTCGATGTCGCGCCGCGCCTCGCGAATCAAAAAGTCCTGGACGCGGCGAGGAACGAAAGCCGCTTCCGCATTCACCCAAAGCAGGGGACAAGCGTCGGGGCCTTGCGGCGCGGCCTCGATCCGGACGGTTCCGCGCGCTTCCGGGCGGCTCGCGATTTTATGGAGAACCCCGCGCAGGGGCACGAATTCTCCGGGCATGAAGCGCATCTTCGCGGGAAGCCGCCGCAGCCGCGCGCCGATCCAGGCGGCGTGGCGCTCGGCGAAGGATTTCGCCTCGGCGAGGCTGCCGCGCGCGGGCATGGTCAAGACGACGTCATGCGCCGCGGCTCGGACGCGCAAAGTATAGCGGCGCGCCGCTGCGGTTCGCTTCAAAGTGATCCGATAGGTCTCGCCGGCATGGGAGACGTTGAAAGCGGCGATTTCGGCGCCGCCGGCCGGATTTTGTCGTAACCTTCGCAGCATAGAGCCAGCTTAGCGAGACGCGAGGCAAGTCGCTAGAATTTAAGCGAATCCTCGATCCGGTTTTAGCTGGATTTCACCAATGTCAAGCTCGTGCTCGCCCCTTTTTGCGGCGCGATGCCGCTGTGGAAGTCCCGAATCCGGGGGGCGATTTCATTGCGGTAGCGCGAGCCGTTGAACACGCCGTAATGGCCGACCTTGCTTTGCAGATAATCCGCCTTCAAGGAATGTGGAATATTGCGGCAGAGATCATGCGCCGCGGCGGTTTGGCCAATGCCTGAAATATCATCGTTTTCGCCTTCGATGGTCAGCAGGGCGACGCGCCGGATGGCGGCGAGATCGACCTTTTCGCCGCGGTGCGTCAGATGGCCGTCAGGCAGCGCATGCCTGACGAAGACAGTGTCCACGGTCTGAAGGTAGAATTCGGCGGTGAGATCCATCACTGACAGATATTCATCGTAGAATTCACGATGCTTCTCGGCCGAATCGCCGTCTCCCTCGACGAGATGGTTGAACAAATCGAAATGCGCGTTGACGTGGCGGTCGATATTCATCGCCATGAATCCGGCAAGCTGCAGAAAGCCCGGATAGACCTCTCGCCCGACGCCGGCGTAGCCGAAAGGCACGCGGCAGATGCAATGGCGGCGAAACCATGCGCTGCCGCGCTCCTCGGCGAGGAGGTTCACCTTGGTGGGGCTTCGCCGCGTGTCGATTGGTCCGCCCATCAGGGTCATCGAAGCCGGAACATGCGGGCTGTCGGCGGCTTCCATCAGCGCGATCGCGGCGATCAGGGGAACGGCCGGCTGGCAGACCCCAAGCGTGTGCAGCGGCGCGCCGTCCTGCGTCTTGCTCAGCAATTTGCAGATCGCAATCAGATAATCGATATAATCGTCGAGCGTGAATCCGCCGACCGCAACCGGGATCGTCCGCGCGTCAACCCAATCGGTGACATAGACGTCGTAATAGGGGAGAAAAGCCTCCACCGTGCCGCGCAGCAGCGTCGCGTGATGGCCGGACATTGGCGCGACGATCAGGAGCTTCGGCTGCGGTTCGCCGACAGGCTGGTCGAACTGCCTCAGGAAACGGCGAAGCTTGCAAAAGGGGCGCTCCCAGACGATCCGCTCGACAATGGGGACCGGCTGGCCGCTGACCGTTGTGGAGCCAAGGCGAAATTCCGGCTTGTGGTAGCGCCGCGTCAGCCGCTCGAAAACCTCGGCCTGAGCCGCGAAATTGCGGCCGAGCGGCGTGTAGGACAAGGGATTGACCGGGCTCCTCCACCATGATCGCGCGAAATGAGACGCGATACGGACCGGAGCCACCGCGAGATGGGCCATTTCGTGCATTTCATAAGAAAATGGAGGCATTTTTGGTCTCTTCGCCGGTAGAACGCCCAAGCCGCTAAAACCTATGGCGCAGCGCAAATGATGCAACGCAAATGATGCAGCGCAATGGCGCCGGTTTTACGTTGATCCCCAAGGTTTCTTCGGCGCGCCGCAGGAGCCCCGCGCATGCCGCCGTCATCCGAATGTCAGATTTTGTAGCACGTGAAAAAATATCTCACTACAAATATAGTAACTGAAGGCGGGAAATATGCGTCTCGCAGTAGAAATCTCGCCATTGCGCCGAGCTGGAGATGGGGGTCTGCAGCAAGGGTTCGGCTTTCGGCGAGCCTGAACGAAAGCGAAGCGCCGCGAAAGGCCCTTTATCACGAAGACCGAGGCCCGAAATTGATGCAGGTGAATGAGTTTTGTTCGAAATTCGATAAGGCATACTGATAATTTGAACGAAAGCCGGTCGCCGCTTGCCGGCGTCATGCTTTTGGCGTGAGACAGACCCGCCGCCGGCTTGCAGGCAGCATCTGGCGGCGCGGCGCGCGCATCGGAGCCAATGCGCCGCCGCCCAATTGCGCGATCTCTTGGTCCCGGCTTCGACGCCGGCCGGCCATTGCGCTGACGGCCCGCCGGTGCTGGGATGACAATGGCCGATCTCATCGACATAGACCTCGGGCGCCGTTCGCGGCGCCTGCGCGTCGACACCCTGGTGAAGCTGCGGTGGCTGGCGCTTCTCGGGCAGGCGATCGCCTTGGTCGTGACCCGATACGCATTGGGATTTTCGCTTCCCTTTGGTCCGTGTCTGCTTGTCGTCGCCGGCTCCGCCTGGCTGAACATCGCCTTGCGTCTGCGGTTCGGCCACACCGATCGGCTCGAGGACCTCCCGGCCGCGACGCTTCTTGCGTATGACATTCTTCAGCTCACCGCGCTTCTCTATCTGACTGGCGGCATTGAGAATCCCTTTTCGATGCTTTATCTCGCGCCGATCATGATTTCGGCGGTGTCGCTTTCCGGCCGAATCACCTTCTTCTTGACGTCGCTGATGATCGCCGCCGTTTCGGCTCTGACGCTTCAGCATTATCCAGTGCCTTGGTTTCCCGGCGAAACCTTGCAATTGCCCTTTATCTACAGCGCCGGCATCTGGGCCGCCAATGTGGTCAGCGCCGCGTTCGTCGCCATTTACGCGTCTCGCGTGGCGGTGGAGGCGCGCAAGCTCGCCGACGCGCTGGCCGCGACCGAGCTCGTCATCGCCCGCGAGCAGCATTTGACCCAGCTCGACGGGCTGGCGGCGGCGGCGGCGCATGAGCTCGGCACTCCGCTCGCCACGATCACGCTGATCGTCAGGGATCTCGAAAAGCAGCTTCCCGCGGCGGGCCCGTTTGAAGAGGATTTGACTCTGCTCGCGCAGGAAGTCGGGCGCTGCCGCGCCATTCTCGGCAAGCTCACGTCGCTCGGCGACGATTCCGGCGCGATCATGGATGAGATGACGCTGAGCGTGCTGCTCGAAGAGGTGGTCGGCCCGCACCGCGATTTTGGCGTTCTCCACCACCATCGTCAAGAATGGCGAAGGCAAGGAGCCTGTGTGCCGCCGCAATCCGGCGATCTTGTACGGGCTTGGCAATCTGATCGAAAACGCGGTTGATTTCGCCGCCTCGGAGGTGCGAATCTCGGCGCAATGGAACGCCGGCGTCGTCAGCGTGGTCATCGAGGATGACGGCCCGGGTTTTTCGCATGACGTCGTCGGCCGCGTCGGCGAGCCCTATGTGACCACGAGATTCGACCGGCGCGCCAAATCCGAGGAAGGGTCGGGCCTGGGCCTCGGCCTGTTCATCGCCAAGACCCTGCTCGAACGCTCTGGAGCAATTGTGGAGACGGCGAATTTCGGGCCGCCGAAAAGCGGCGCCCTGGTCACCATCACTTGGCATAGAGCCGCCTTCGAACGCGGCGTCAAAGGGTCTGTCGCGGAAGCCGCCAAAACCCCAAGCTGACTGGATCGCGTTCATTTTGGATTGAATCAATCCAAAATGAACGCGGCGACGATGGCTCAAAGCGCCGCCAGCGTTTGAACGCGGCCGGCAGAGACCGGTCCGACGCAAGTGGCTATCGCACTTGATCGGCGCTACAATTGATTTGCGTCATGGCTTCATCATGGGCGGTCGGGTTCTTGATCGTCCATAAAATGCTCAAAGCGAGACAATGGCGATGATAGATGAGCGCCCCGAGCCGGCGAAGGCCGGACCTCCCAGCCTAGAGCCGGACGACGCCCACAGCGCTCTCGGGCTCGATCGCACCATGCTGATCGTCGACGATGACAAGGCCTTCTTGACCCGTCTCAGCCGCAGCATGGAGACGCATGGCTTTATCGTGACGGCGGCGCAATCGGTCGCCGAGGGCCTTGCCGCGATCGCCGAAAGCCCGCCAGCCTTCGCGGTGATCGACATGCGCCTGGCCGACGGCAACGGGCTCGACGTGATCAGCGAATTGAAGGCGAAGCGGCCGGACGCGCGCGGGGTGATCCTGACCGGATATGGCAATATCGTCACCGCCGTCACCGCAGTGAAGCTTGGCGCCTTCGACTATTTGGCCAAGCCCGCCGACGCCGATGAAATTTATCACGCCTTGATGGCGACCGCGCATGACAAGGTCGATCTGCCGGAAAATCCCATGTCGGCCGACCGGGTCCGCTGGGAGCATATCCAGAGGATCTACGAGCTCTGCAATCGGAATGTCTCGGAGACGGCGCGTCGCCTCAACATGCACCGGCGCACGCTTCAGCGCATTCTCGCCAAGCGGGCGCCGCGCTAAAATTCCGCCTCAAGGCTCAGGGCCGGCGCGCTCTCCGCCCGGCGCTCGGCCGACGCCGCTCCTCCGTCGCGAGGCCGAGCCTCCCGCTCGAATCCGCCGGACTGCCGCCGCCAGAGACCGCGCATAGGCGCCGCCCGCCGCGCAGCAGCGGCGTGCGTGCCGGCCTTCTCGACGATGCGGCCGTGGTCCAGCACGACCAGCCGGTCCATCCGCGCGATGGTCGAGAGCCGGTGGGCGATGGCGATCACCGTCCGCCCGCCATCAGTGCGTCGAGCTGCTCCTGGATCGCCGCCTCGACCTCGCTATCGAGCGCCGAGGTCGCCTCGTCGAGCACCAGGATCGGCGCGTCCTTCAGGATCACCCGGGCGATGGCGATCGCGCTGGCGCTGGCCGCCGGACAGCTTGACGCCGCGCTCGCCGACATGGGCGTCGTAGCCGCGCCGGCCGTGCCAGTCCTCGAGCGCGTCGATGAAATCGTGCGCATGCGCGGCCTGGCGCGCGGCGTCGACGATCTCCGCCTCGCGTGCGCGTCGGGCCGGCCGTAGCGGATGTTGTCGCGGATCGAGCGGTGCAGCAGCGAGGTGTCCTGCGTCACCATGGCGATCTGCGCCGCGCAGGCTTTCCTGCGTGACGCCGGCGATGTCCTGGCCGTCGATCAGGATGCGGCCGGCTCTCGAGCGTCGTAAGAAGCGCAGCAGCAGGTTGACCAGGGTGGACTTGCCGGCGCCGGAGCGGCCGACGAGGCCGACCCGCTCGCCGGCGCGATGGTCGAGGTTGAGATCGTCGCAGCACGCCGCTCTCGGTGCCGTAGCCGAAGCGCACGTCCTCGAAGCGGATCTCGCCGCGCGGCTACCTGCGCAGCTCGCCGCGCATCGGGCCTGTCCGGCAGCTGCGAGCGGCACGCGCGATCGAGCGCATGCCGTCCTGCACCACGCCGATGTCCTCGAAGATCGTCGGTCACGTTCTGCGCCACGCCAGCCGAGCAAGTTGCTGAGCTGCCAAGCGAGCGGCAGCGCCATCGCGACCATGCCGACCGTGATCTGGCCATGCGCCCAAAGCGCGATGGCGAACGCGCCCGTCGCGGTGATCAAGCAGCGCGTTCAGAAGGCGAGAGAATAAAGGCGAAGAGCGGTGTTCAGACGCTGCTGGGCGTGAAACGCGTCGGTGTGCTCGTCGACCGCCTCGCGCACGAATGCGTCTTCGTCCTGGGCGCGCGCGAACAGCTTGACCGTCAGGATATTGGTGTAGCTGTCGACGATGCGGCCGGTGAGGGTGGAGCGGGCCTCGGAATTGCGCTGGGAGCGGTCGCGCATGCGCGGCACGAAATGCCGAAGCAGCGCGGCGAAGCAGGCGAACCATGCGAGCAAGGGAAGCGCGAGAGCGAGGTTGATCGCGCTCGCCAAGGCGATCGCGCTGGTCCCATAGACGAGGACGTGCCACATCGAATTCGTCGAGGAAACAACCGACTTGCGCAGCGACACGCCGGTATGGACCACCCGGCCGGCGACCCGGCCGGCGAAATCGTTTTGGAAGAAGCTCCAGCTTTGCCGGATCACATGCCAATGATTTTGCCAGCGCGTCAGATTTGTGAGGCCCGGGGTGAGAATTTGGTTGGTCACCAGGTTCTGGGTGAGGAAGATAAGCGGCCGCGCGACGGTGAGGACGAGCGCCATTCCAGCAAGCTGGCCCCAATGGTCCCGCAGCAGGCTTGAGGGGGCGTTTTGCGCGACGAGGCCGGTGATGCGGCCAATAAAGAGCGGAATGGCTATATCGAGCAGGGCCGCGGCCGATCCCAGCACGAAAAGGGCGGCGAGATACCGACGCGCCTGCTTGGCGTAATGCCAGTAGAAGGCGAGGAGTTGCGGCGGCGGCGGCCCGCCCGGCGGAAGCGACGTCGGCTGCAGAATGCGCTCAAAGCGGCGAAACATGAATTTTTCCAATCAAAAGCCGCGCCCTCGACCCGGCCGCATCTGGGCGCCGCGAGGCGCGGCGTTCGAAATCTCCGCCGCATGGCCATTGCGCCGCGCGGCGAATCCGGTGTAATGCGCGTCTCCTCGGCCATCAATTCGTCTCGGCGAGATCGCCGGGGCCGGTAGCTCAATGGTTAGAGCCGGCCGCTCATAACGGTCTGGTTGGGGGTTCGAGTCCCTCCCGGCCCACCAGTCTACGATACAGCATCGCGTGATTTCCGATGGGATCTGGTGATTGCCGGCGGATTGGCAGGGCTCCCCGGCCTGAACCGATGCGTTTGGAAATACGCCGTCAGAAGCAGGGCGAGCTCCCTTTCGAGGCGCGCTCCGAATTCCACCGGCGCATGTCCTTCAAGCAAGATTTGTACTGGCCCGACCAAGGCGCCGAGCGCGATCGTAGCAGCGAGGACCGGATCGTCGAAACGTGCGCCGGGCGCGCTCGCGAGCATGGCCGCGACAGCCGCGACTATGCGCGTGCGCAAGCGATCGACCAGCACGGCGCCGCCGCGCTCTTCCGCGACGGCGTAGAGCGCCTTCGATTTTTCTGGATCGCGCAGCTTCACCGCCAGGATACCCGATGGCGAGGGCTGAGGCCATCTCAGAATCCGGTTTGCCGCGATGTTCGTGGCAAGCGCGCTCGACGGCGCGGCGACGCCCTCGAGGTGCTTTTCCAGGATGGCCGAGAGCAGCGCGTCGCGGTTCGGATAGTATTGATAGAGACTGCCGACCGACATTCCCGCGCGTTCGGCGATGCGGGTTGTCGTGCAGCGGCTCAGGCCCTCCTGGGTCAAAACCTGAATGGCCGCGATGTGCAGAGTCTCGATGGTCGCCGCGGAGCGGGCCTGAACCGGGGATTTCCTGGGCGTTAGGGTCGCTGCGACGGCGCTCATGGAATGCGAATTCCAAAGTGAAAGATGCTTCACTATTCTCCGGGAACGGAAGCGAAGCAAGGATCAAGGTGATGACTGGCGCGTTCATCCTCGGAAACCACCCCGTGAAACAGCTCGGCTACGGCGCCATGCAGCTCGCGGGACCCGGCGTGTTTGGCCCGCCGAGCGATCCTGGCGCGGCGCTGGCCGTATTGCGCGAAGCGGTCGCATCCGGGGTGAACCACATCGACACCAGCGACTTCTACGGCCCGCATGTCACCAACCGGCTGATCCGCGAGGCGCTGCATCCCTATCCGGATGATCTTGTCATCGTCACCAAGATCGGCGCGGGGCGCGGCGAAGACGGTTCATGGTTTCCCGCCTTCTCGCGCGATGAACTTACTCGGGCGGTGCATGACAACCTCCGCAACCTCGGTCTGGATACGCTCGATGTGGTCAATCTGCGCGCCATGTTCAGCATTCATGGCCCCGCCGAGGGCTCCATCGAAGCGCCGCTCAGCGTCCTCGCGGAGCTTCAGCGGCAAGGCTTTATCCGCCATATCGGCCTCAGCAACGTCACGCCTGCTCAAATCGCGGAAGGACGCAAAATCTGCGAGATCGTCTGCGTGCAGAACCACTATAACCTCGCGCACCGGACCGATGACGCGCTGATCGACGATCTCGCCCGCGCCGGCGTCGCCTATGTGCCGTATTTTCCGCTCGGCGGGTTCACGCCGCTACAATCCTCGACGCTATCGGATGTCGCGCGGCGCCTGTGCGTCACGCCGATGAGGGTCGCGCTCGCCTGGCTGCTTCGCCGCGCGCCCAATATCCTGCTGATTCCCGGCACCTCATCCGTCGCGCATCTGCAGGAAAATCTTTCTGCGGCCGAACTCGATCTGCCAGACGAGGCGATCATTGCGCTGGACGGCGTTGCGGCAAGCGTCGGTTCGTCTGGCTGAGCAGTCGCTGGCGAGCTATTGCCTGGCTATAGCGTAGGCATAGAGCGAAAAGGTTCAATCATCCGGATCGGGCTCGGCCAGCATTTTCGCGGTGAACTGGCCTTTTTCG